>CAZXYL010000707.1:0-1614 GCA_964644915.1 uncultured Geminicoccaceae bacterium | reverse complement strand
GGCCGCCGACGACATGCTGCGCAGCGAGGCGCTCGCACGCGTTCGTCAGCAGATCCAGCACCTCGAGCAGGAGCTCGCGGGCAGCGCGCGCGCGGAGCACGAGGCGGCCCTGCAGGCGATGCTGGCGGAGCAGTACCGGGCCGAGGCCCTGCTCGCGGCGGACCTGCCGTTCGCCGCGCAGGTGGTGAGCCCGCCGACAACGAGCGCCACGCCGAGCTCGATGAGCCCGTTGCTGGTGCTGGCGCTCGCGGCCGTGGTCGGGGTGATCGCCGGGATCTTCGTCGTTTTCCTGCGCGACGCGCTGCGCTCCGCACCCGCGTAGGACATGAGCGGCTTTCTGGAGCGGAGCTACCGTCGCTTTCGACGCGCCATCGTGGTCCGGCGGGGCGCGCGCGGTGAGCCGGCGAGGCGGATCGCCCTGATCCTGTGCACGCAGCGCTCGGGCAGCACCTGGCTGTTCGATGCTCTACGCTGCCACCCGGCGATCGAGGTCCAGCCGGACGCCGCCGCGTTCGCCGCCCTGGCCGACGGCGGCCGGCGCTACCCCCGTGACCTGACGAGCACCGCCCCCGATGCGACCCGGATCGAGGTCGCCCCCGGCCAGTGGGAGGGCATCCCGCGCTTCGATCTGGGCGGTGCCGGGATCGATCGTGCGGCGTGCCAAGCCCTGCCGGTCTGGTCGATCGAGAAGCTGCACCCGCACTTCTTCTTCAACGATCAGGACGCGTTCCTGCGCCGGCTTGCGCGATTGGAGCATCGCTCCCTGGTCAGGCTGATCCTGCTGGCGCGCGAGCCCGAGGCCGCGCTCGCGTCCTTCCTGCGCTATCAGCGGCGCGATCCCACCTGGTATCCGCACGTCACGCCCGAGGCGGCTGCCGATCTCCTGCGCCGCGATCTCGAGACGCTGCTCGCGATCGCCAGGCGACGCGAAGCCCTGGTCCTGGATTACCAGGATCTCGCGCGCGCGTTCCAGCCGACGCTGCGACGGGTCTTCGCGCACCTCTGGCCAGATGAGGGGGGCGCCGTCGACAGTGCCGCGTATCTGGCCGGGCGAATCCACCGGGCGACCGCACGCGAGCGTCGCCTGGAGGGTGCCGGCGCGTTCCTCTCGGATGCCTCGAGGCCCGCAGGGCCCGAGCTGGACGAGCTCCTGACGCGGCAATGTCGAGCCGTTCTCGCCTGCCGGGATCTCTACGCGGAGCTCAGGGAGCCAGCGGCAATCCCGCGGGCCACGGTGTGAGCTTGCCCCTGCCCCGCCCGGTGAAGGGCATGATCAAGGACGCCCTGATCGCTCGGGCCTTCGCCCGCGCCGACGGCTTCATCGCCGCTTATCCCAAATCGGGCCGCACCTGGCTGCGGTTCATCCTCGCCAGCTACCTGAGCGACGTCTTCCGCCTCGGGCTCGCCATCGACTTCCACAGCCTGTTCCAGGTCATCCCCAACGACATCCTGGATGCGGAGCGCGGGCGGCGTGCCTATCGCTTTGACGATCGTCCCGACGTGCCGTTCCTCGTCGCGACCCACGCGCCTTACCGCAGGGCGCTGTTCCGCTCCAAGAAGATCCTCTTCATGGTGCGCGAGCCCAAGGACCTCATGGTCTCGTCCTGGTTTCAT
>CAZXYL010000706.1:0-1507 GCA_964644915.1 uncultured Geminicoccaceae bacterium | reverse complement strand
CGAGGCGCGCCCGCTGGAAGGCCTGCCGCTCGCGATCAAGGACCTGTTCTGCACCGACGGGGTCCCGACCACCGCGGGCTCGCGCATCCTGCACAACTTCACGCCGTTCTACGAATCGACCGTGACCGCCCAGCTCTGGGGCGCGGGTGCGGTGCTGCTCGGCAAGACCAACCTCGACGAGTTCGCCATGGGCTCGTCCAACGTGACCAGCTGGTTCGGCCCGGTGACCAATCCCTGGACCGAGCCGGGCGCCGAGACGCCGCTGGTCCCGGGCGGCAGCTCCGGCGGCTCCGCGGCGGCGGTGGCCGCGCGCCTGTGCCTGGGCGCCACCGGCACCGACACCGGCGGCTCGATCCGGCAGCCGGCGGCGTTCTGCGGCATCGTCGGCATGAAGCCCACCTACGGGCGCTGCTCGCGCTTCGGCATCGTGGCGTTCGCGAGCTCGCTCGACCAGGCGGGGCCGCTCACGCGCACGGTGCGCGACTGCGCGATCATGCTGCAGCACATGGCGGGCTACGATGCCAACGACAGCACCAGCGCGCCCGAGCCCTTGCCGGACCTCGAGGCGGCGCTCACGGGCGACGTCCGCGGCCTGCGGGTCGGGATTCCCCGCGAGTACCGGATGGAGGGCACGCCCGCCGAGATCCTGGACCTCTGGCAGCAGGGCGTGGACTGGCTGAAGACGGCGGGCTGCGAGATCCGCGAGATCAGCCTGCCGCACACCAGATACGCGCTGCCGGCCTACTACATCGTCAACCCGGCCGAGGCGTCGTCCAATCTCGCCCGCTACGACGGCATGCGCTACGGGCTGCGGGTCGAGGGCGCGGACCTGATCGACACCTATTGCAAGACGCGGCGCGCCGGCTTCGGCGCCGAGGTGCGCCGGCGCGTGCTGATCGGCACCTACGTGCTCTCGGCCGGCTACTACGAGGCGTACTACCTCAAGGCGCAGAAGGTCAGGACGCTGATCAAGCGGGACTTCGAGGACGCGTTCCAAGGCGTCGATCTGGTCCTGACGCCCACGACGCCGAGCGCGGCGTTTCGGATCGGCGAGCGGATGGACGACCCGGTGCAGATGTACCTGAACGACGTCTTCACGGTGCCGGCCAACCTCGCGGGCCTGCCCGGCATCTCGGTGCCGGCGGGGCTGACGGGCGAAGGGCTGCCGCTCGGGCTGCAGCTGATCGGGCGGCCGTTCGACGAGGCGACGGTCCTGCGCGCGGCGGGCGTGCTCGAGACGGCCGCAGCGTTCGATGCGAGACCTTCGGGATTCGCAGGGAGGGTATGAGATGGCGGAGGTGGCGGTGGCCGAGCGGACCCGGGCGGACGCCGGCCGGAACCTGATCCGGGGCGCCACCGGCGTGTGGGAGGTCGTGGTCGGGCTCGAGGTGCACGCGCAGGTGGTCTCGCGCGCGAAGCTGTTCTCGGCCGCCTCGACCCGGTACGGCGCCGAGCCGAACAGCCAGGTCTCGCCGATCGATGCCGGCATGCCGGGCATGCTGCCCAC
>CAZXYL010000705.1:0-6910 GCA_964644915.1 uncultured Geminicoccaceae bacterium | reverse complement strand
CCCAAAGCCGAATCTCGGGACCGCACCGCTAGCTGAACGAGGACCGACCCATGCCAACCGTGCTCGACAACACGCTCATCCTGATCCCGATCGTCCTGATCGTCCTGCTCCTGTTGTCGGCGATCAGGGTCCTGCGGGAGTACGAGCGCGCCGTGATCTTTCAGCTCGGCCGCTTCTGGAAGGTCAAGGGGCCGGGTCTGATCCTGGTGATCCCGATCATCCAGCAGGCGGTCAAGGTCGACATGCGGATCCGGGTGGAGGACATCCCGAGCCAGGACGTGATCTCGCGCGACAACGTCCTCGTGAAGGTCAACGCCGTCGTCTATTACCGGGTCATGGACGCGCGCAACGCGGTGATCGCGGTCGAGAACTACCACCAGGCGACCAGCCAGCTGGCCCAGACCACGCTGCGCTCCGTGCTCGGGCAGCACGAGCTGGACGAGATGCTGGCCGAGCGCGAGCGGCTGAACACCGACCTGCAACGCATCCTGGACGAGCAGACCGAGAGCTGGGGCATCAAGGTCGCCAACGTCGAGCTCAAGCACGTCGATCTGGACGAGAGCATGGTCCGGGTGATCGCCCGCCAGGCGGAGGCGGAGCGGGTGCGGCGGGCCAAGATCATCGAGGCCGAGGGCGAGTTTCAGGCGGCGCAGAAGATTCTCGACGCCGCCACCATCCTCGCCACCCGCCCGGAAGCGATGCAGCTGCGCTATCTCGGCACGCTCTTGAGCATCGCCAACGAGCGCTCCTCGACCATCGTCTTCCCGTTCCCGACCGATCTCGTGCAGATGCTGGGCGGCAGCCGCGCCGAGGAGGCGGCGCGCGCGGCCGCCGACTAGCACACAACGCACCGCTCCTCCGCACGGACAGGGCGTGGACCGGCGGCCTCAGAGTGCCCCGCCGTTGCCCATCTTGAGAAACTTCTGGCGGCGCTGGTGGCGGAGTTCGGCGCCGGAGAGAACCAGGAGCGGCTCGAGCGCCTTCTCCAGCGCCTCGCCCACGGCGCCGGTCGTCTCCCGGGGCTGGCGGTGCGCGCCCCCGATCGGCTCCGGGATGATCTCGTCGATGACACCGAGCTGGTGCAGGTCCTGGGCGGTGAGCCGCATGGCCTCCGCGGCCTGGGGCGCGTTCTCGCCGCTGCGCCACAGGATCGCGGCACAGCCCTCGGGCGAGATCACCGAATAGACCGCGTGCTCGAGCATCAGAACCTTGTCGGCCGTGGCAAGCGCCACGGCGCCGCCCGAGCCGCCCTCGCCGATCACCACCCCGACCAGCGGCACCGCGATCTGCAGGCAGGTCTCGATCGCGCGTGCGATCGCCTCCGCCTGGCCGCGCTCCTCCGCGCCCAGGCCAGGATACGCGCCCGGCGTATCGACCAGGGTGACCACCGGCAGGCCGAAGCGCTCGGCGAGCTGCATCAGGCGGACCGCCTTGCGGTAGCCTTCGGGGTTGGCCATGCCGAAGTTGTGGCGCACCCGCCCCTCGGTGTCGGTGCCCTTCTCGTGCCCGATCAGCATCACGGAGCGGCCGCGAAAGCGCGCCAGTCCGCCCTGGATCGCCCGGTCGTCGCCGAACGCGCGATCGCCCGCGAGCGGCGTGTAGTCCGCGAACAGGGCTTCGACGTAGTCGCTGAGATGCGGCCGCTCGGGATGGCGCGCGACCTGCGTCTTCTGCCAGGGCGTGAGCTTCGCGTAGGTCTGGCGCAGGAGCTTGTCGGCGCGGGCCTCGAGGCGGGCGATCTCGTCCGCGAGGTCGAGCTCGCCGTCCTGCGTCAGATGACGCAGCTCCTTGACCTTGCCCTCCAGCTCGCTGATCGGCTTTTCGAACTCGAGCAGCGTCGATGCTCCCCGTTGCAGCCCGGGCTCAGGCGCGCCTGGCCGCGATCTGCTCGGCCTTGGCGACCAGGGCCTCGGCCTGGCGGATCGAGGCGATGTCGATCAGCCGGCCGTCCAGGCTGACCGCCCCCTTGCCCTCCCGGCGCGCCTGCTCCATCGCGTCCAGGATGCGCCGCGCTTTCGTGATCTCCGCCTCGGGCGGGCTCATGACCTCGTTGGCGAGCGCCACCTGGCTGGGATGGATCGCCCATTTGCCCTCGCAGCCGAGCACGGCCGCCCGGCGCGCCGCCGCGCGATAGCCGTCCGGGTCCGAGAAGTCGCCGAACGGGCCGTCGATCGGCCGCAGGCCATACGCCCGCGCCGCCACGATCATGCGGGCGAGCGCGTAGTGCCACATGTCGCCCCAATGGATCTCCCGCGGCCGTTCGTCGTCCTGGTCGGTGAGCACGGCGTAGCCGGGGTTCGGGCCGCCGATGTTGGTCGTGCGCGCGCGGGTCGAGGCGGCGTAATCGGCGACGCCGAAGTGCAGCGCCTCGTTGCGCCGGCTGGCCTGCGCGATCGCGTCGACGTTCGCCATGCCGAGCGCGGTCTCGATGATGTGCGCGAAGCCGATGCGCTTGTCGCGCCCCACCGCCGCCTCGCACTGGGTCACCAGCATGTCGACCGCGTAGACGTCGGCCGCCGTCCCCATCTTCGGGAACATCAGCATGTCCAGGCGCTCGCCGCCCTGCTCGATCACCTCGATCACGTCGCGGTACATGTAATGCGTATCCAGGCCGTTGACGCGCACCGTGAGCGTCTTCGCGCCCCAGTCGATCTCGTTCAGCGCCGCGATGACGTTCTTGCGCGCCTGCAGCTTCTGGTCGGGCGCCACGGCGTCCTCGAGGTCGAGGAAGACTTCGTCCGCGTCCGAGGCCGCCGCCTTCTCGAAGAACTTCGGCGAGCTCCCGGGCACGGCCAGGACCGAGCGGTCGAGGCGCGGCGTGCGCTGTTCGGCGACGGTGAAGCTCATGCAGATCCTTCCTCGATAGCGGGCAGGGGGCGCTGCCTTTACCTAGGGAGTGCCGGCACGAATGTCAGCACCCTCATCCGGCGTCGCCGGAGCGGCGCGGGCGCGCTGTCGCCAGCGGATGATGCGCCCGGACCACGGCGGCCAGCCGCTCGCCCTGGACGTGGGTGTAGATCTGCGTGGTCGCGATATCGGCGTGGCCGAGCATCATCTGCACGGCGCGCAGATCGGCACCGCCCGCGAGCAGGTGGCTCGCGAACGCATGGCGCAGGACGTGGGCCGAGATCCGCGCCGGGTCGATGCCGGCCTCGGGCGCCAGCGCCTTGAGCAGCTGCGCGAGCCGCTGCCGGGTGAGGTGGCCCCGCTGGCCGCGCGAGGGGAACAGGTAGCGCGCACCCCGCGGCCGCCCGCGCAGGAAGCCGTCGCGCACGGCGAGATAGTCCTCGAGCGCCTGGCGCGCGGCGGCGCCGATGGGCACCATGCGCTCTTTGCCACCCTTGCCGAGCACCACCAGGAAGCGTCGATCCGGGGCGAGCGCCGAAAGCGGCAGCGCCAGCAGCTCGGAGACCCGCAGCCCGCTCGCGTAGAGCAGCTCGAGGCAGGCGACGAGACGCAGGCCGTGTGCCCCCCGATGGCCGCGTGCCGCCTCGATCAGGGCCAGGATCTCGGCCTCGCCGAGCAGCTTGGGTAGCGGGCGTTGCAGGCGCGGGCCCTCGACCGTCTGGGTCGGATCGTCGCCGCGCACGCCTTCGAGATAGAGGAAGCGGTGATACTGCCGGATCGCGGACAGGCGCCGTGCCTGCGTCGAGGCGGCGAGACCGCTGGCCGAGAGATGTGCCAGCCAGGCGCGGATCTCGGCGCTGCCGGCCACGGCGGGACCGGTGCCGGCCCGGGCAAGGAACGCCCGGTAACCGGCAAGGTCGCGCCGATAGGCGTCGAGCGTGTGCGGCGATGCGCCCCGCTCGACCGCCAGCATCTCCAGGAAGCAGTCCAAAGACGGCGGCTCGGCCATCCGCACCGCTTCAGAGGTCGAGCGCGATGGCGCTCGCGAGGGCGACCCTGCGCGCCTCCTGATCGAGGCCGATGGCCCTGAGCGCCCGCAGGCCCTGGACCACCGCCTCGGGATGCACGTCGCCCGGATCGCCCCCCAGCAGATGGAGAGCGAGCAGCAGTGCCTCCGCGGGCCGCCGTGCCGCCAGGGCGTGGTCGAGTGCGCGCCAGTACGGCGCCGGCGGCGCGTTGGCCGGCGCTTCGGCCGCAGCGTCCAGAAGGTCCCACCACGCGCGTGCCGGGACCCTGACGCCCACGCCCTCGAGCAAAGCGTAGAGGCGGAGCGCCCGGCTGTCCGCGGCCTCCGTGCTCGATCGCCATGCGGTGAGCGTCTCGAGGTCGGGCTCCGGCACCTGCTCCCTGCCCCCGATGCCGGCGAGCGCGAACAGCGGCGCCAGCGCCGCCCGCTCGGCCCGGGCCTCGCCGATCGCAGCGTCCCCGAGCAGCGAGAACCACCGTGCGGCGAGCACCGGCCGCTCGCCCGCGAGCAGGGCGCGCGCGCTGCTGGGGGCAACGAAGAGCAGCTCGTCGGCGACCGGAAGCTCGCTGAACGCCTCCGCGAACGCCCGGGCGACCAGAAGGCGATCAGCCCCGTCGGCCGCCCGCCACATCGTATCCAAAAGCTCCGCCCGGGCCGCGGGGTCCGGGTCGCGCAGCTCGGCCAGGGCCTGCGCGCGCCCCTCCGGCCCCCAATCGGCGCCGACGCCGGTCAGGGCGCCGCCCGCGCCCTCGGGCGCGAGCTCCAGATAGCGCTGGACCAGCTCCTCCTCCGAGAGCACGCCCGCGTGGAAAGCCGCTTCCGCCAGCTCCAGCTCGCGCCCGGGCGCGAGCGCGGGGGCTTCGACGATGGCGGCGAGCAGCGGCGGCGACGGTGCCGCGAGCGCGCCCTCCGGCAGCGCCAGCCCCGCCTCCCTCAACATCGCGACGTGCAGGGCCGTGGGCTCGGCCAGCTGCGGCAACGGCCGGTCGAGCTCGGCGCTCGCGAGCATGTCCGCGAGCTGGAAGAAGGCGTCGTCGCCGGTCTGGCCCGCCTCGCGCAGCAGATCGAGGGCGAGCATCGCCCCGGCCCCATCGCCCGCCCGCAGCCGGCAGAACACCACGAGCTGGCCCCAGAACGCGCCTTCCACACCCGGCCCGCCCTGGTCTGCCAGCGCGCACGCCCGATCGCCGTCGCCGCGCCACAGCGCCACCTCGGCCGCCCGCCGCGCGAGGGCGGAACCGCCGGCCGACGCCGGCAAGCGATCGAGCAGGGCTGCCGCGTCGGCGAGCGCCCCCATCGCGATCAGCCGGTCCACCCGCAGCTCCAGGAGGCGCCCGCTCGCGACGTCGCCGTCGGGCGCCGCCCCCGTGATCAGGAGCCGCCGCGTCAGATCGCGCAAGGCCGGGTTGCGCGTCTCGACCGGCAAGTCCGCGAGCAGTGCCAGCACGATCTCGGCATCGCTGCCGCGCCAGATCTCCGGATCGAAGCCCTGATCGAGCCCGATCACACCGACGTCGGGCGCGGCCAGCCCTTCCACCTGGAAGCCCGTCGAGGGCGGGGGCTCTGCCGGCGCCGGGGCGGTGCGCTCGACGAACGGCTCGGGTGCCCGGAAGGTCGCGGCCGGCGCCTCGCGTACGCCGGGCTCGGGCGCGCGCGGGCTCGCCGGCACTTCCTGCTCCCCGGGCGCCGGCCGGGTCGGGCTGAGGTCCGGGAACAGCTGAATCGGCCCACGCTGCTGCGCGCCGGCAGCGCCAGCCAGCCCGGCGACGATCGCGAGCCCGATCGAAAGACCCCGAAGGGTACCGAGCATGCGTGATGCCCGCCTCGTCAGCGCGGCAGCTGATCGTTCGGGATGACCCGTTCGATCCGCGCCGTGGGGGGCGGAATCTCCCATGTCATCAGGAACACGGTGCCACCCAGAACCAGAACCAGGAGGAGCACAATCAGAAATCGATTGATCGTGGACATCATTCCCCGCGGCAAAGCCGGCAGCGCAGCGGCGCAAGGCTTGCTTCAGACCAGGATCGCCGCTTTATATCGACTGTACGGGCCAGATTCAACGCCCGGGCAAACTGGAGGGCGGCCAATCCCTCGTGAGTGACGCTCCGGGGCACATCTCTGCAGGAGTCGCGATCCGGCCTTTGACCTTGGATCGGACCATCGTCCTCATCGGCATGATGGGTGCCGGCAAGACCGCCGTGGGGCGGCGACTCGCGACCGCGCTGGAGCTGCCGTTCGCGGACGCCGACCAGGAAATCGAGGCCGCGGCCGGCACCACCATCGCCAACATCTTCGCGGAGATCGGCGAGGCGGCGTTCCGGATCAGCGAACGCCAGGTGATCGCGCGGCTCCTGAGCGGCGAGCGCAGGGTGCTGGCGCTCGGTGGCGGCGCGTTCATGCATCCGCAGACCCGGGCGCTGGTGCGCGAGCGGGGGATCTCGATCTGGCTGCGCGCGGATCTCGACGTGCTCGCCAGGCGCACGGCGCGCCGCACCGACCGGCCGCTGCTCTACACCTCCGACCCGAGAGCGCGGCTCGCGGAGCTCCTGGAGGTGCGCGCCCCGGTCTATGCCGAGGCCGATCTGGTCGTCGACAGCGGCCGGGGGCCGATCAAGGCGGTGGTCGCGCGCATCCTGGAGCTGCTCGCGGAGCGCCAGCACGAGACCAGTCATGACTGAGCCGGCCGGGGTGCGCGTCGAGCTCGGCTCCCGCAGCTACGAGATCGTCGTCGGCCCGGGGCTGCTCGGGCGCGCGGGCGAGCTCATGCGGCCGCGGCTCCGACGGCCCGAGGTGGTGATCGTCACGGATCGGAACCTGGTCGAACGGGGCCATCTCGGGCGCCTGAACGCGAGCCTGGCCGCGGCCGGCATCGCGCACCGGCACGTCGTCCTGCCGCCGGGCGAGGCGACCAAGAGCCTGGGGCATCTGGAGACTCTCGTGGGCGAGATCCTGGGCGGCGGCATCGAGCGGTCGACCACGATCGTGGCCTTCGGCGGCGGCGTGATCGGCGATCTCGCGGGCTTCGCCGCCGCAATC
>CAZXYL010000704.1:0-1524 GCA_964644915.1 uncultured Geminicoccaceae bacterium | reverse complement strand
TAGTTTTCGTCTCCAGCGGATCGCCTAATCGGCACCCGACCTGCCGAAGCTCACCTTGCTCTCGCTGCCGGCGAGCAGGCGGCGGATGTTGGCGTGGTGCTTCAGGACGATGATCAGTGCCAGCAGGAGGTAGAGCTCGGCGGCCTGGACGAAGCCCATGAGCCAGGCGAGCGGGGCGGCCGCGAGCGCGGCCAGGATGGAGCCCAGCGAGACGTAGCGGCTGAGCGCGACCACGGCCGCGAACAGCAGCAGGATCATCAGACCGACCAGCGGCGTGAGCGCCAGGACGACGCCCGCCGCCGTGGCCACGCCCTTGCCACCGGCAAAGCGCAGCCAGACCGGGAAGCAGTGGCCCACCACCGCACCCAGGCCGCCGACCACGGCGAGGTCGGGCCCGAGGTAGCGAAGATACAGCCAGGCCGGCAGCGCGCCCTTGAGCGCGTCGAGCAGCAGGGTTGCGAGCGCCAGGCCCTTGTGGCCGGTGCGCAGGACGTTGGTGGCGCCGATGTTGCCGGAGCCGATCCGGCGCAGATCGCCCGCCCGCGCCAGCCGCGTCAGCAGCAGCCCGAACGGGATCGAGCCGATCAGATAGGCGATCACGAACCCCGCCACGAACGGCAGCCAGTACATGGGCCCGCCCAGAGGATCGATCATGATGGCACGCCCGCGCTCCCTTCGATGCCGTCCAGCGTGCCCATGCTAACGATCCGGCGCCGCTTCGGCACCGGTGAATCGACCGCCGTGGGCGAAGGGGGCGCGCCGTTCTGGCGCCGGCCGACACCCGGTACTCTCCTCGACGAAGATCGGGTGCAAGCGCGCTTGCTCGCTTCACTCGTCGACAACCTGGATATGAGTTATCGTAGAAGCGTGCGGCGGAAGAGGGTGCCGACCCTGGGATGGTGATGGCTTGATGGCCACCAGGGGTGAGCGAGACCTGTGCGTATCGTAAATGTGCGCGATGAGGCCAAGCGGATCGAGGCGCGGAGGATCGCGCTCGGCCTTGATGATGCCCGCTTTGCTGCCGCCCGCAACAAGGGTGTGGCGGACGAATTCCAAGCGGCAGTTGCTGCAAGCCATCGAGGATGAAGCGCGCCGGCAGCGCCACGCCCTGCCCTTTCTGGCCAACTTCTAGACTATTCGCGTCAACAGGACTGGCCGGATTTCCGCCGCACTGACCGTCTCTCGACGGGGGCGGCTCTACCGGGCGTGCTCAGCGGCGCTGAACACGATCACCGGGCCAATCTGAGCTCTGTACAGCGCGGGCATCTCCGTGCGGCCGCTCATCGAAATTGGGCGATAGGCAGTGCCGCATGCGGGCAGGCTCAGACCTAACGGCTCGCGAAAACTTCTCTGTTGCGGGCGCCGGTGGTCTCTGCCATTGCTTGCGCTGACGCATACCATGGTGCGGCTTGCTTAAGGAGCAGCGCTGCGCACGTCCCGACCCTGGGCAGCGGGTCGGCGTTGGAGATCACCGGCCCGGCTGGCGCGCCACTCCTCCAGTTCAAGCTCCAGCTGCTCGAGGGG
>CAZXYL010000703.1:0-9282 GCA_964644915.1 uncultured Geminicoccaceae bacterium | reverse complement strand
CAATATCCTGACCGGCTATGCGGGCCAGCTGTCGCTCGGTACCGGCGGCTTCATGGCCTGCGGGGCCTTTGCCGCCTTCAAGCTGGCCACCTCGTTCCCGGACCTGCACATCATCATCGTCTTCCTGCTCGCCGGGCTGATCACGGCCGGCGTCGGCCTCCTGTTCGGCATCCCGTCCTTGCGCATCAAGGGCTTCTACCTCGCGGTCGCGACCCTGGCGGCGCAGTTCTTCCTGATCTGGCTGTTCAACAAGGTCCCCTGGTTCACCAACTACAGCCCCTCGGGCGTGATCACGGCGCCGCCGCGCGCCATCTTCGGCGACGTCTACGTCACCGGCTCGGCGGCCACGGACCAGGCGAAATACCTGTTCACGCTCACGGCGGTTGCCCTCCTGGCGCTCGCCGCCAAGAACATGGTGCGCTGCAGGATCGGCCGCTCCTGGATGGCGATCCGGGACATGGACGTCGCCGCCGAGATCATCGGCATCCGCCCGCTCTACGCCAAGCTCTCGGCCTTCGCGATCAGCTCGTTCTACATCGGCATCGCGGGCGCCATGTGGGCGTTCATCTATACGAGCTCCGTGGAGGCGCTCGCGTTCGAGATCAACCGCTCCTTCCAGATCCTGTTCATGATCATCATCGGCGGGCTGGGCTCGATCCTGGGCTCGTTCCTGGGCGCCGCCTTCGTCGTGCTCCTGCCGATCTTCCTCAACCAGGCGCCGGCGCTGGCGGGCATCCATCTGGCGACCGACCTCCTGAGCCACCTCGAGTTCATGATCTTCGGCGCGCTCATCATCTTTTTCCTGATCGTCGAGCCGCATGGCCTCGCCCGCCTGTGGCAGATCGCCAAGGAGAAGCTCCGCCGCTGGCCGTTTCCCTATTGACGGCCGCCCCTGGTACCGCGGTGCGAGGCGGATCGATCGGCTTGCCTGCCGGCCCGGCTGTGGTAACGTCGATCACAGCTCCGTGATAGTGAACACGAACAAGTCTGGGAGACATCAATGCGACCGCACCAGTTGGGCGCTGCGCTGCTCGGTGCAGCCATCGGCGTATCCGGTCTCGCCATCGGCGTCGCGCAGGGGCAGACGGCGAACGAGCAGTTCATTCCGCGGCTCGTCTACCGCACCGGGCCGTACGCTCCGAACGGCATTCCCTACGCCAACGGCTACGCCGACTATCTCGCTCTGCTGAACGAGCGGGACGGCGGCGTCAACGGCGTCACGCTCACCTGGGAGGAGTGCGAGACCGCGTACAACAACGATCGCGGCGTCGAGTGCTACGAGCGGCTCAAGAACAACGGGCCGACCGGGGCGACGGTGGTCGACCCGCTCAGCACCGGCATCACCTATGCCCTGATCGAGCGCGCCACGGCCGACAAGATCCCGATCCTGTCCATGGGCTACGGGCGCACGGACGCGAGCGACGGGCGCGTCTTCCCCTACGTCTTCACGCCGCCGGCCACGTACTGGAGCCAGGCCACCGTGCTGGTCAAGTACGTCGGTGAGCAGGAAGGCGGCATGGAAAACCTGCAGGGGAAGAAGCTCGCCCTGGTCTATCACGACAGCGCCTACGGCAAGGAGCCGATCCCGACGCTGGAGCGGCTGGCCGAGGATTACGGCTACGAGCTGCACCTGTTCCCGGTGGCGCACCCGGGGCTGGAGCAGAAGTCGACCTGGCTCCGGATCGGCCGGCAGCTGCGTCCCGACTGGGTCTTCATGTGGGGCTGGGGCGTGATGAACTCGACCGCGGTCAAGGAGGCCGCCGCGATCGGCTATCCGATGGACAAGTTCATCGGCGTGTGGTGGTCCGGCGCCGAGCCCGACGTCGAGCCCGCCGGCGCGTCCGCCGCCGGCTACATGAGCGGCGCCTTCCACGCCCCGGGGGCCGATTTCCAGGTGCACGACGATATCCTGCAGCACCTCTACGACAAGGGGCTGGGCGCTGCCGAGCGCGAGAACGTCGGCGAGGTGCTCTACAACCGCGGTCTGGTCAATGCCGCGATCGTCACCGAGGCGATCCGGACCGCGCAGGAGGAGTTCGGCGAGCGGCCGATCACCGGCGAGGAGATGCGCTGGGGCCTCGAGAACCTCGAGATCACCGAGCAGCGGCTCGAGGAGCTGGGCCTCGCGGGCTTCATGCCGACGATCAAGGTGACCTGCGAGGACCACGAGGGCACGCATCCCATCCGCATCCAGCAGTGGGATGGCGAGAAGTGGGAGTTCATCTCCGACTGGATCGAGCCCATGAAGGACGTGGTGCGGCCGATGATCGAGGCCTCGGCCGCGGAGTACGCCCAACAGAACGGCATCACGCCGCGCGACTGCGCGACGGAGGGCTGATCCGGCACGGGAGACGCGCCGGTGAACGCGACCGCGGTCAGGGAAGCGCTCCATCAGCCGGGGCCGGCAGCGGCCGGGGCGCTGCTCGCCGTCAACAATATCGAGGTCGTCTACGACCACGTCATCCTGGTGCTCAAGGGCGTCTCGCTGGAGGTGCCCGAAGGCGGGATCGTGGCCCTTTTGGGCGCGAACGGGGCCGGCAAGACCACGACGCTCAAGGCGATCTCGAACCTGCTCCGGGCCGAGCGGGGGGAGGTGACCAAGGGCTCGATTCTGCTGCGGGGCCAGAACGTGGCCGCGCTCAGCCCGCACGAGCTGGTACAGCGCGGCGTCGTCCAGGTCATGGAAGGCCGCCACGTCTTCGAGCACCTGACCGTCGAGGAGAACCTCCTCACGGGCGCCTACACGCGCCGGGACGGCAAGGCTGCCGTGCAGCGCGACCTCGAGCTGGTGTACGGCTATTTCCCGCGGCTGAAGGAGCGGCGCCGGGCGCAGGCAGGCTACACCTCGGGCGGCGAGCAGCAGATGACCGCGATCGGGCGAGCGCTCATGGCGCGGCCCAAGATGATCCTGCTCGATGAGCCGTCCATGGGTTTGGCACCGCAGCTGGTGGAGGAGATTTTCGAGATCGTCGCGCGACTGAATGCGCGGGAGGACGTGACCTTTCTGCTCGCCGAGCAGAATACGAACGTCGCGCTGCGTTACGCGCGATATGGGTATATACTCGAGAACGGTCGTGTGGTTCTGGACGGCAGCGCCGACGCACTGCGCGACAACGAAGACGTCAAGGAGTTTTACCTCGGCCTGAGTTCTGGCGGCCGCAAGAGTTTTCGTGACATCAAAAGCTACAAGCGGCGCAAGCGCTGGTTGTGAAGGGGGGAACATGGTCGGCACGGCTTCACCGGGCAGCCTGGCCCAGCGGACGGGCGTCGCGCTCGCCCAAGCGCTGCGCAACGGCGCTCACCGCGACCCCCTGCTCGCGAACGGTCGCATCCGCAGGCTCTCCGACCTGCTGATCGACGGCCTCGACGACGAGCAGCTACCGGACTCGCTGGACCGCACCCGCCTGCGCTCACCGCATTCCGCGGGCGCGCTCACCATCAACACCTTCCTGCCCTGGCAGGCTGCGGCCGGAGCGTTGCCGCTCGGCGGCCATGTCGGCTTCGACGCCATCCAGTTCGAGGTGCGTTGCCCGACCGGCCTCAGGGGCACGCCGCCGCACCTGGATCTGCTCGCACTGCGCGACGATGCCGCCGTGGCCGTCACCGTCCGTTGCAGCGAGTACTTGAGCCGGCGCAAATCAGTGGTGGCGCCGTCCTATGATCGATTCCTCGCGCAGACGCCCGGTGTCGAGCTCTGGCGCGATCAGCTCCAGTGGCTGCGCGCAGGCCCGGTGCAGCGCCGGTACGTCGATCTGGGCGCGCTGGTGAAGCATGCGCTGGCGCTCGGGCGCACCTTTCCCGATCGCCCGGCGATTCTGCTCTACCTGTACTGGGAACCGGTCGACGCCGATCGCTTCGAGGACTTCCGGCGCCACCGGGCGGAACTCGAGGACGTGGCCGAGGCAGTTCGCGGCGCACGCATCGGCTTCAGCGCCCAGAGCTTCGAGTCCCTGTGGCGGGACTGGGCGGCGCGGACCTCGCCGCCATGGCTCGCCGAGCACGTCGCGCGCCTGCGGGCGCGCTATGGCGTGGCCATCGGACCCTTCCCGGGCTTATAAGCGGACTGCGCCACAGCGGTACGAAATGGCGGCGATGGCGGCGGGGACCGGAGCGGCATATTACGACGGTCTCGAGGTGCGCGAGCCCGCGCGCCGCGATCAGGAGATGATGACCGCGCTGCCAGGCCTCCTGCGCCACGCCCTCGAGCACGCGCCCGCGATGGCGGGTCACTTGGCGGGCATCGACCCGGACGCCACCGACAGCTGGGAGGCGCTGGCCAAGCTCCCCCTTCTGCGGAAGAGCGAGCTCAGCGAGCGCCAGGAGCACGAGCCGCCCTTCGGCGGGTTCGAGGCGACGCCGCTCGCGCGCGTCGCCAAGGTCTTCGTCTCGCCCGGCCCGATCTTCGAGCCGGAAGGCGTGCGTCCCGATTACTGGCGCATGGCGCGGGCGATGTTCGCGGCGGGCTTCCACGCGGGCGACCTGGTCCACAACGCCTTCGCCTACCATCTGACGCCCGCCGGCTCGCTCATGGAGAGCGGCGCCCGGGCATTGAGCTGCCCGGTGATCCCCGCCGGCACCGGCAATACCGAGCAGCAGGTCAGGGTCATCGACCGGCTCAAGCCGGTCGCGTATACGGGCACCCCCTCGTTCCTCAAGATCCTGCTCGATCGCGGGCGTGAGGACGGCCTGGACGTGGCCTGCTTCCGGAAGGCGCTGGTTTCCGGCGAGGCCTTCCCGCGCCCGCTCGCCGACGAGCTCGCCCGGGAGTTCGGCATCCATGCCTATCAGTGCTACGCGACGGCCGACCTCGGCCTGATCGCCTACGAGACGCCGGCGCGCGAGGGGCTCGTGATCGACGAGGGCGTCCTGGTCGAGATCGTCCGGCCCGGCACCGGGGATCCGGTTCCCGAAGGCGAGGTGGGCGAGGTCGTGGTGACGGTGTTCAATCCGGACTATCCGCTGATCCGGTTGGCCACGGGCGACCTCTCTGCCCTCATGCCCGGCCGGAGCCCGTGCGGCCGCACCAATCGGCGCCTGCGCGGCTGGATGGGACGCGCCGATCAGACCGCCAAGGTGCGCGGCATGTTCGTCCACCCGGCGCAGATCGCGGAGGTCGCCAGGCGCCACACCGGGGTGAAGAGGGCCAGGCTGCTGGTCGAGCGCGAGGGGAACCTGGATCGGATGACGCTGCTCTGCGAGGTGGCAGCGCGCCCCGACGGCCTCGCGAAATCGATCGAGGAGAGCGTGCGCGCGGTCACCGGCCTGCGTGGCGAGGTCGCCCTGGTCGGCCCGGGGGAGCTGCCCGACGACGGCAAGGTGATCGAAGATCGCCGCGAGCTGAGCTGAGCCGCGTCCTGCTGGCCGCCGAATCACTCGCCTGCATCCGCGCGGGCCGCGAGGTTTTCGCAGGCGTCGAGTTCGCCCTCGAGCCGGGAGGTGTGCTCCTGCTGCGCGGGCCCAACGGCAGCGGCAAGTCCAGCCTGCTGCGAATCCTCGCCGGCTTCCTGCGCCCCGCGGCCGGCCGCATTTTCTGGCAGGGCGTGCCGATCGCGCACGATCTCACAGCCTGGCGCAGCCGATTGCACTATGTTGGCCATGCCGACGCCATCAAGGCCGCGCTGACGGTGCGAGAGAACCTGGCGTTCGCAGCTGCGCTCGCCGACGGCGGTGCTGCACGGGTCGACAAGGCCCTCGACGGCTTCGGGCTGGAGCGGCTGGCCGATGCGCCCGGCCGCCTGCTCTCGGCCGGCCAGCGGCGGCGGCTGACGCTCTCCCGGCTGCTTGCGGTGGAACGGCCGGTCTGGCTTCTGGATGAGCCGGCCGTCGGCCTGGACGCCGCGAGCCGCGCGCGCCTCGGGCAGGCGCTCGCCGCGCACCGGGCCGGAGGCAGCATCGCGATCATCGCGACCCACGGCGACATCGACGTGCCCGAAGCCCTCGTGCTCGATCTCGGGCCCTGATGCGCGCGTTTCGCGCCATCGTCCGACGGGATCTGCGCCTGGGGCTGCGCCGCGGCGCGGATTCCGCACAGCCGCTGTTCTTCTTCGTGATCGCGCTCGCCCTGTTCCCGCTCGGGGTCGGGCCGGCCCCGGAGATCCTGGAGCGCATCGGCGTCGGCGTGATCTGGGTGCTCGCCCTGCTCGCGGTGATGCTGAGCCTGGAGCGCCTGTTCCAGGCCGATGCCGAGGATGGCTCCCTCGAGCTCCTGGCGCTCGGCGCGCTGCCGCTGGAGGGGGTGGTGCTGGCGAAGTGCACGGCGCACTGGCTGACCACCGGCCTCCTGCTCGCGCTCGTCTCGCCGCTGCTCGGGATCCTGATGCAGCTGCCCGCCGACGCGCTGGGCGTTCTGGCCTTCGCGCTCCTGATCGGCACGCCCACGCTGACGCTGATCGGCAGCATCGGGGCGGCGCTCCTGATCGGCGCCCGGCGCGGCAGCGTGCTCGTGGCACTCCTCGTGCTGCCGCTCTACATCCCGGTCCTGATCTTCGGCGTCGGCGCGGTCGAAGGCGAGGTCATGGGGCTCTCCGGCCGCCCGCAGCTCCTGATCCTCGGCGCCATGCTGCTCACGGCCCTGGCGCTCGCCCCGTTCGCCGCCGCTGCAGCCCTCCGTCTCGCCCTGGAATAGCTCAGGCAGGGTTTGCGATCTCGATCAGATTGCCGTCGGGATCGCGCACATAGATCGAGAGGATCGGCCCCTGCGCGCCGGTGCGCGAGACCGGGCCTTCGATCACCGGAAAGCCGAGATCCGCGAGCCGCGCCGCCACGACCTCGAGCGGCTGCCCGGAGAGGAAACAGAGGTCGGCCGAGCCCGGGGTCGGCAAGGCCGCCTTGGGCTCGAACTCGCGGCCGGCGAGGTGCAGGTTGATCTTGTGGCGGCCGAAATGCAGCGCGGTCCGGCCCTCGTCGAAACGGCGCAGCTCCATCCCGAGGCCGTCGCAGTAGAAGCGCACCGTGGCGTCCGGATCGCGGACTGTCAGCACGAGATGATCGAGGCCCCGGATCATCGCTCGCCGAACTCGATCTCGTCCATGTCCTCGTCCGAGTAGCCGAAATGATGGCCGATCTCGTGAATCAGCGTGTTGCGCACGATGTCCTCGAGCGCCTCGCCGGTCTCGCACCAGTAATCGAGGAGCGGGCGGCGGTAGAGAAAGATCATGTCGACGTCCGAGCGCGGCGGGCCCAGCGTCGAGTCGCGCCCGACCGGCACGCCCTGATAGAGGCCCAGGAGATCGAACGGGCTCTCCATGCCCATGTCGCGCAAGATCTCATCGTCCGGGAAGTCCTGGACCCGGATCACCACGCCCTCAACCAGTCCGCGGAACGGCCTGGGCAGCTCGGCCAGGACGTCACGGCCCATGCGCTCGATGTCGCTGGCTGAGGGCGCATGCGACATGGCTGCCGTTTCCCCGCGCTTCGCACTCATCGCTCGCTCCTCGATTCAGGACAAGGATGTGGTCCCGCATCCCGCCCGAGGCCAGCACGGACGCCAGCCTCCGGCCGGAAGGCAGCCATGCGGCGGCGGCAATTGCGCCCGCGCCTCGTCTCTGGCTCTATCCCCTCCAGCCAGAACCCACAACAGGTGGCCCGTCGGATGTCCAGCGCGCTGTTCTCGCCGATCTCGCTGCGCGGTCTCTCCCTGCCGAACCGGATCGCGGTCTCGTCGATGTGCCAGTACAACGCCCTGCACGGGGACGCCAACGACTGGCACCTGATGCATCTCGGCCAGTTCGCCATGGGGGCGGCGGGCCTGGTCATGACCGAGGCGGCCCACGTCTCGCCCGAGGGCCGGATCACGCACAAGTGCCTGGGCCTCTATTCCGACGAGAACGAGCGGGCGCTGCAGCGGGTGATCGACTTCTGCCGGCAGTATGGCGTCACGGCCATGGGCATCCAGCTCGCGCACGCCGGGCGCAAGGCCTCGACCCGGCCGCCGATCGATGGCGCGGGGCCGCTCGGCCCGGGTGAGGAGCCCTGGATCACGCTCGGCCCCTCACCCCTGCCCTACGCGCCCGACTGGCACGTGCCGCGGGTGCTCGACCGCACCGGGCTCGCCAAGGTCAAGGCCGATTTCGCCGCGGCCGCGCGGCGCGCGCTGCGCATCGGCTTCGATCTGATCGAGCTGCACTGCGCGCACGGCTACCTGCTGCACCAGTTCCTCTCGCCGATCAGCAACCGGCGCGAGGACGAGTATGGCGGCTCGCTCGCGAACCGCATGCGCTTTCCGCTCGAGGTGTTCGAAGCGGTGCGCGAGGTCTGGCCGGCGGACAGGCCGCTCGGCGTGCGCGTGTCGGCCGCGGACTGGGTCGAGGGCGGCTGGACCATGGATCAGACCGTGGCCTTGGCGCGCGAGCTCGAGGCGCTGGGCTGCGATTTCGTGGACGTCAGCAGCGGCGGGATGGACCCGCGTCAGGACATCCCGCTCGGTCCTGGCTACCAGGTGCCGTTCGCGGCGCGCGTGCGCAAGGAAGCGGGCATTGCGACCTGGGCGGTCGGCATGATCACCGAGCCGCATCAGGCCGAGGAGATCGTGGCGAGCGGTCGGGCGGACATGGTCGCGATCGCCCGCGGCATGATGTTCAACCCGCGCTGGGCATGGCACGCGGCCGAGGCGCTGGGCGCCGAGACGGCGTACTCGCGCATGTACATCCGCTGCCACCCCTCGCGCTGGCCGCAGGTCTTTCCCAGCCGTCAGGCCGCGGAATAGCCCTTCGCCTCAGCCCGGTACCGAGCACCGGCGCTCGGCGGCCGCGAGCCAGGCCGCGACCAGGGCGAGCCCCGCCCCGAGATAGGCGATGCCGCCCGGCAGCAGCATGGCCATGCCCGCGAGCTGCTGGTCCTCCAGCGGCGTGAGCCCGAACGGCACGCCCGCGGCGTAGGTCGCATAGAGGGGCGCCGGGGCCAGAAGGATCAGGATGCCGAGCAGGCCGCTGTGGACCATGGTGAGGAACAGGGCGGCGACGGCGGCGCCGTGCCCGAGCGGCGGGCTGCGCCCGGCGTTCGCCGCCGCCCACCAGAACATCACGCCCGTGGCCAGCATGGTCAGGTGCTCCAGCCAGTGCACCAGCGGGCGGACGAGCGCCGCCTCGTACAGGGCCGGGGCATGCCAGAGCCAGATCACGACGCCGTGCAGGGCAGTGGCGGTCGGCAGCGCGAACAGCCGCGCGCGCAGACGCCCGGGTGCGCCCGAGGCGAAGGCGCGGCCGACAGGGCCGCGCAGTCGGGCGGGCAACGCCGCGAGCAGCGCCACGCCCGAGCCGCCGATGGCCAGAAGCGGCGCCGCGG
>CAZXYL010000702.1:0-3782 GCA_964644915.1 uncultured Geminicoccaceae bacterium | reverse complement strand
GAGCGCTTCAAGACAGCGCTCGACGTGGCGTTCTTCCGCCGCGGCGAAACGATCATCCATGCGGGCGAGGTGCCCGAATCGTTCTACGTCGTGATCAAGGGCGCCGTGCACGAGGTCGACGGCGAGGGCGTCGTCGCGGTGCACGGGTCGAACGAGTGCTTCGATTCCAGCATTCTGATCGAGCGCAGGTTCCGGCACGACTTCGTGGTCGAGGAAGAGGCGATCTGCTACGTGCTGCCGCTCGACGACCTGCTCGATCTCACCGCCAACAACAAGGCGTTCGCCGAGTTCTTCTATCGCGATATCACGCTCAAGCTGGACGCGCTGGTCGCCCGCCAGACCATCCGCGAGCTGCAGCCGGTGATGACGGCGCGGGTGCGCGACGCCTACGTCCACCCGCCGGTGTATGCCGATGCCGGCACCTCGATCTTCGAGGCGGCGAGCCTGATGCGGGCGCAGAAGGCCACTTCGCTCCTGGTGCGCGACGGCGCGCGGATCGGCATCGTCACCGGTTTCGATCTGCGCGAGGCGGCGATCCTCGAGCGCCAGCCGCT
The DNA here is from genome assembly GCA_964644915.1 of uncultured Geminicoccaceae bacterium. Lineage (GTDB taxonomy): Bacteria > Pseudomonadota > Alphaproteobacteria > Geminicoccales > Geminicoccaceae > CAZXYL01. Next base: position 3,228 of record CAZXYL010000702.1, on the reverse strand, counting down.
GGAGACGCCGATCGCCGGCGCCACGAGCTACCAGCTGATCACCATAGCACCCGACGATTTCCTGACCGAGGCCCTGCTGCGCATGACCCACCACGGCGTGCGCCGTCTGGTGGTCGAGGACCGCGGCGCGGTCACGGGCGTGCTCGAGCAGCTGGACCTCTTGAGCTTCCTGTCCAGCCAGTCGCACATCGTGGCGGTCGAGATCGACCGCGCGACGGACGTGGACGACCTGCGCCGGGCGAGCCAGCGGCTGCCCACGCTGGTCCGGGTCCTCCACGGCCACGGCACCAAGAGCATCTACATCACCCAGATCGTCGCCGAGCTCACGCGCAAGAGCGCGGCTCGGCTGTTCGAGATGCTGGCACCCCCGGAGATGGTGGCGAACGCCTGCCTGATCATGATGGGCAGCGAAGGCCGCGGCGATCAGATCCTCAAGACCGATCAGGACAACGGGCTGATCCTGCGCGACGGGTTCGAGTCACCGGAGGTGCGCCGGGTGTGCGAGCAGTTCACCGAGGCGCTGATCAGCTTCGGCTATCCGCCCTGTCCCGGCGACGTCATGGTGCGCAATCCCGCGTGGTCCAAGCCCCTGGCCGCCTGGCGGGACAACCTGCGCCGCTGGGTCGCCTCGCCCGACGAGCAGGCGCTCATGAACATCGCCATCTTCTACGATGCCCACTCCGTCGCGGGCGATGCGGCGCTGCTGGCCGACGCCAGGCGACACCTGTTCGATCTCGTGCGCGAGAACGCGGCGTTCTGCGCCGCCTTCGCCCGCGCGATCGACAGCTTCGATACCCCGCTCGGGATCTTCTCCAAGCTGATCGCCGATCGCGGCGCGCACAAGGACGAGCTGGACATCAAGAAGGGCGGGATCTTTCCGATCGTGCACGGGGTGCGGGCGCTGGCACTACAGCACCAGCTGGCCGAGACCAACACGGCGCTGCGCATCAAGGCGCTCGAGGAGCAGAACGTGTTCGACCACGCGTTCGCGGTCGATCTCACCGAGGCATACGGCTTTCTCCTGGGCCTGCGCCTGCAGGCGCGCCTGCAGAAGCTCCGCCACGACCAGCCGCTCGACAATCTGGTGCGGCCGGACGATCTCAACAAGTTCGAGCGCGACCTGCTCAAGGATTCGCTGCAGATCGTCAACCGGTTCAAGGACCTGGTGCGCTACCGCTTCCATCTGAAGATGTTCTGAGCGCTGCCGATCTCGTGAGGCGATGCACCACAATGTCGCGGTTGAGGAAGCTGGAAAAGCAGTACGCCGTATATACATACGTGTAGCATGCTCGCATGAGAAGCGACATAGCAGGATTCGATTGGGACGAGGGGAACCGAGGGAAATGCCAGAAGCACGGCGTCTCCATCGCGGAGATCGAGGGGCTGTTCACCGGTGCCCTCGAGATTCGCGTGGACATGGAGCACTCGCTCGCCGAGGAGCGTCTCAGAGCCATAGGGCAGAGCCACACCGGCCGGTTCGTCTTTCTGGTTTTCACCTTCAGGGAACGTGACGGGAAGACTTACATCCGCCCGATCAGTGCTCGGTACATGCACCAAAAGGAGATTGAGCACTATGAAAAAGAAAATCCCGACCTTTAACAGCGATGAGGAAGCAGAACGCTTCGTTGAAACTGCGGACCTCAGCGATTACGATCTTTCTCACTTCAAGCCCGCCCGGTTCGAGTTCGAGGCGAAGGCCGCGCAGCTCAACATGCGGGTCCCGAGGTCTTTGCTGGATGCCGTGAAGGAGCGCGCCCGGGTACGCGGTATTCCCTATACCCGCTTCATCCGCGAGCTAATGGAACGGGAGGTCTCCCGGCCGGACAAGCCGCGCTGAGTCGGTCGAGAGCGCCTCCGGCCGCGAGGGGGGCCGCATGCTCGGGCGCCTGCGGCGGCGGTGGTGGCGCCGGCGGCTGAAGGACGAGCGCTTCGCCTTCCTGTTCGAGGCGGACGCGAGCGGTGAGCTCGTGAGCCTGGACTGCGAGACCACGAGCCTGAAGGTGGGTGAGGCGCAGCTGCTCTCGGTCGCGGCGATCAAGATTCGGGACGATCGCATCCTGACCAGCGAGCGCCTGGAGCTGGTGGTCCGGCCGGAGCTCGCCCCGGGAACGGATACGGTGTTGATCCATCATCTCCGCCCGGTCGATGTCGCGGGTGGCGTGGCGGTGGACGAGGCGATCGAGCGGGTGCTGCACTTCATCGGCAGCCGCCCGCTGGTCGGCTACTACCTCGAGTTCGACGTCGCGATCCTGAACAAATACGTCCGCCCAAAGCTCGGCGTGCCTCTGCCCAACCGGCAGATCGAGGTTTCGGCGCTCTACTACGACGCCAAGACCAGGCACACGCCCGGTATCCACGTGGATCTGAGCTTCCACGCGATCCGCAAGGATCTGGGCTTGCCGGAGCGCGCCGAGCACGATGCCTTCAACGACGCGCTGCTGACGGCGATGATGTATCTTCGCCTGACCGGATCGGGCGTACCCAGGGCCTGAGGGCGAGGGAGCTGGCCATGCTGATGTTCCTCGATGAAGAGCAGGTCCGCCGGCACCTGCGCTGGGAGCCGCTGATCGCGGCCATGGAGCGGGCGCTGATTGAACTCTCGGCCGGCCGGGTCGTGCAGCCCGTGCGTCAGCTCCTGCGCGTGGAGCGGCACGACGGCTGGTTCCTGTCCATGCCGGCCGTCGGCGAGAGTGTGGGCATCAAGCTGGTGACGCTCTACCCGGGCAATGCTGCCCACGGTCTGCCGACCCACCTGGCCGTGATTCTCCTGTTCCGGCCGGAAACCGGCGAGGCGCTCGCGGTCATGGACGGCCGGCTGATCACCGAGATGCGCACCGCTGCCGTCTCGGCCGCCGCGACCAGGGTCATGGCGGCGCCCGATGCCAGGGTGCTCGCGGTCCTGGGCAGCGGCGTGCAGGCGCACGCGCATCTCGAGGCCCTGAAGCACGTCCGTGACTTCGGGGAGATCCGGGTCTGGAGCCGCACGCCCGAGCATGCGGAGCGGTTCGCGGCCGAGGTGGGGGCCAGGGCGATGACGGCCGAGGAGGCGGTGCGCGGGGCGGACGTGGTGGTCACCGCGACGACCGCGACAGAGCCGATCCTGCAGGGTGCCTGGCTGAAGCCCGGCGCGCACGTCAACGCGGTCGGCTGGAACGGCGCCGATTCGCGTGAGCTCGACGATGCCGCGATGGCGCATCTGGTGGTCGTGGACTCGCGCGACGCGGCGCG
>CAZXYL010000701.1:0-1576 GCA_964644915.1 uncultured Geminicoccaceae bacterium | reverse complement strand
CCGTTCGCCATCATCGCGGAACGGCATGAACGGGCACCGCGCGCGGCCTGATGGCCGACAATTTCACGCCGGCGGTCAAGAAACTGTTGCGGGAGGCCAACTGCCGCTTCGAGCGCCAGGGGAGAGGTGATCACGAGATCTGGTATAGCCCGATCACCAGACGCCGGTTCATGGTCGACGCCCGAATCAAGTCTCGGCACTGGGCCAACCACACGCTGAAGCAGGCCGGTCTGCCGAAGGCGTTCTGACGCTGACCGCTTTCCGCCGGAGTTCACGCGCGGCTCTGCAAGCGGCCTCGATCCCACATGCGCTATAGCCTGACCCAGCCATCGCTCACGGCTCGATCAGCTCGAAGCGCTCGCGGGTCTGGGCAGGCGCGTCGTTCCAGAGGTCCAGGGTGTGAAGTAGGGTAACCCGGTGCGGCCCGGCCGAACTCCGGCTCCTCGTGCCGCAGCCTCCTGTCCAGCGCGGGCACCGGGTTGGACTCGAAGGAGAGATCATGGAACTGGTCGCGAGCGCGACGGAGCGGACCACGGCGGCGACCGATGCGCTGCTGGCGCTGCTGTGCTTCGGCTGCGTCCTCTATCTGCGCCGGTTTCGCGACCGGGACGGCTGGAAGGTCGGGATCTGGTCCGGCGCTTTCGCGCTGCTCGGGGTGAGTGCCGTGCTGGGCGCGATCGCGCACGGCTTCGAGATGGCGGAGGGCGTGCGGGCGCTGCTCTGGGCGCCGCTCTACCTCGGCCTTGGCCTCGCCGTCGCCCTGTTCGGCACCGGGGCGACATACGACCTCCGGGGCCTGCGGGCGTCACGTCGCGCGCTGCTGGTGCTGACCGGCACGGCGCTCGTGTTCTTCGCGCTCACGCTGATCGACGGCAGGTTCCTGATCTTCATCCTGTACGAAGGGGTGGTCATGCTGCTGGCGCTGGCCGCCTACGGCTGGCTCGCCGCGCGCGGCCGCCTGCCCGGCGCCGGCTGGATGGCGGCCGGCATCGTGCTCTCGCTCGCGGCCGCCGCGCTGCAGGCGACCCGCATCATCCCGCGCCTCGAGCTGATCTGGACCTTCGACCACAACGGCATCTTCCACCTGGTGCAGATGCCGGCCCTGGTCCTGCTCGCGCTCGGCCTCGGCATCGCGCTGCGCGCCCGCCCCGCGGCCGCTACCGACGCGCCGGCGTTCACGCTCGATCGCGGCTGATGGGAGTCGTGTGATGCCGGCGCTGCCCTGAATTGTCGTGCTCGGACTTGATCCGAGCACCCGGATGACATGGGTCCTCGGGTCAAGCCCGAGGACGACAGAAAGGGGGGACCGCGCTCGTTGCGGAGGCCCTAGGAGAAGCGATGCGCTATCCTGTGAACCTTAGACCGGATCGGAACGGCACGGTGATCGCCCAGGCAGTGGATGTTCCCGGCGCGCTGACCGTGGGCCGTGACGCGCCCGACGCCGTATCGCAGGCGGTCGACGCCCTGGTCACCCTGTTCGCTCACCTGATGGCGGAAGGCGAGCCGATCCCGCGCCCCTCACGCCCGAAGCGGGGACAGCCCTACGCGGAGCTGCCGACCATGGTGGCGGCCAAAC
>CAZXYL010000700.1:0-2889 GCA_964644915.1 uncultured Geminicoccaceae bacterium | reverse complement strand
CCAGGTGTGGATCAGGCCGAAGTACCACCCGGCCGGGTGCTGCTCGTAGTGCTGCACGTAGTCGCGCCGGGCCGAGACCAGGTCGGCGCTGAACATCATATAGGTGGGCACGTCCTCGGCCAGCAGGCGCTGGAAGTCGTGGTAGATCCGTCTGCGCTCCTCGACGTCCGAGGTCTGCTGGCCCTGGTCCAGGAGTGTGCTCGCCTCCCCGTTCTCCCAGTTGCGGAAGTCCGCCCCCTCCGGCCGCTGGTGGAAGTGCCGGTAATAGAGGAGGCTCGGATCGGGCAGCGTCCCCCAGTCGTTGAAGGTGAACCCCATGTTGTGGTTGCGGAAGTTGTTGATCCAGACGCCGAGATCGACCTTCTCGATCTCGACCTCGATGCCGATCTGCTCGAGCTGCTGCGCGACCGTGACCGCCGCGGGGTCCATCCAGTCGTAACCGACGATGGTGGTGAGCGTGAGCTCGGCGCCATTCGCGTGGTCCGATTCGGCCATCAGCTCCTTGGCCCGCTCGATGTCGGTACCGTGAAAGGCGACCTCGTCGAGCGGCAGGCCCCAGCTCTCCTGCATGCCGGCGACGATGGTGCCGATCACCGTGCCGTAGCCCGCGATCGAGGCCTGCATGACCTCGTCCTTGTCGACCGCGAGCGCGATCGCCTGGCGCACCTTCCCGTCCTGGAGCGGGCCGTAATTGTTGTCGAGGTCGAGCGACTTCTGGCCGAGCGAGGGCCAGCGATCCACGACGATGGCCGCGTCGCCCTCGAACTGCTCGGTGTCCTGCGGGCGCGAGAACAGGGCGAGGTCGATGCGCTCGTTCTGGAGCGCCACGGCCATGGACGCGCTGTTCGGCAGGTAGACGAAGCGGATCGCGTCGAGATGGGGCAGGCCGTCCTGCCAGTAGTCCTCGTTGCGCACCAGCGCGAGCAGGCTGTTCGGCTGGAACGCCTCCAGCTTGAAGGGGCCGGTGCCGACACTGTCCTGGTTCATGCGGGCTTTTGCCGCCTCATCGTCGAAGTACCCCTCCGGGATCACCGCCCCGTATTTGTTGGTGACCGTCATCGGCAGGGCGGCGTTGGGATGCGAGAGGCGGAAGGCCACTGTGTGGTCGTCCACCACCTCGATCTCCTCGACCGTGGCGTAGTCGCCCGCGCCCGGCGAGCCGTGCTCGGGGTCGCGGAGGTAATCGTAGCTGTACTTGACGTCCGCCGCGGTCATCTCCTCGCCGGTGTGGAAGGTGACGCCCCGGCGGAGGTGGAAGGTGTGGGTGAGACCGTCGTCGCTGACCTCGTGACGCTCGGCGAGAAGCGGCTGCGCGACGCCGCCCGGATCCTCGTACATCAGCCCCTGGTACATCAGGGGGCTGACCTGAATGCGCGCATCCGCCGCCTGATGGAACGGGTCGAGCGCCGGCGGCTCCACCAGCGAGCCCACGGTGATCGTGCCGCCCTGCCGGGCAGCGGGGTCGCGCTCGCCGTAGGGCGATTCTTGAGCCCACAGGCTGCGTGCGCCAGGCTCGACCGTCACGCCTGCCAGCATCACGCTCAAGGCCAGGACCGCGACGTGCTTTGCCGTGCGGATTGCCATCACCACCCCCCATCGTTCTGCCTGATGGCCCTCATCCTAGCCGCTGCGATCTCCTGCCGTCACGCTGCAACGAACTCCATCGGAGCGGACGGCGCTCATCCGACGCCGGATGATCGTGTCCCGCCCGGCGGCTCGCCTGCCTCTTCCCGCCAGAACGGCGAGTCCGCGCTCGACTGGCCGTAATGCGCGGCGCCGGCCGCGACCAGATCGACCCCCACGGCGTGGGCGAGGACGGGTAGGGCCGAGCGCAGCAGGAGCCTCGCCACCGCAAGCTCCTCGTCCAGCCTCTCCTCGGCCGTCTCGGCCGAGAGCTGCTGGATGCGCCCGGCCGCGATCATCACCTGGATCAGCGCCTCCTGCGGCCCTCCTGCCGGCACCGCGGCGATCGCTCGCTCCAGGTGGTCGACCGCCTGCATGTTGGTCTCGCGCCACCGGGCGATCCGTTCCCGCTCCGGGTCGTCCGGCGCATCGAGTTCCAGCCGGTCGAGCTTGGCCTGCTTGTGCAGCAGCTCCTTCAAGGCAGCCGCGAGGTGGGCAAGTGGGTCGTCCATCGGCTTGGCTTCTCGTTCCGCGGTGGACCGAAAGTGGAGACGCCGGAGCAGGGTGCGCAGGAAACGCACCGGCGCCGACCGGTCCGTCGCCGCCTGGCTGACCGCATGATCGTGTGCGACCCTCGTTGCCATGACGGGCTCGCGACGTTTCCTCCGCTGCGAGCTTAGTTGATCTTTGGCTCGACGCCACCCCTGGAGCACGCGGGATCCGCTCATGCTGCCGCTGGAAGGTCCAAGTGTAGCGCACGCCGGGTCGCGTGGCGCGTACACCATCAGCGTGGTCGGCGGGATCAGCCCCCGGCGCGCCATCGGGTGCGGCTCGCCCCAGCCCTGCGCGAGCAGCTCCTCGCCGCGTCGGGCGGCAGCATCACGTGCATGCTGCCCTCGTAGGGCGGATGCACGTGCGCGGATTCGCGTCCGATCAGGAACGCCTCCGGGCGTGCGGCCGCGACCTCCTCGGCAAGCCACAGCGCCTGCGCATCTGGCACCGAGATGGCGGACGGCCGGCGCTCGACGTGCGGAAAGTCGAACATTGCTCGCGCTCGGCGCTCTAAGATATGGCCCCTGCGGCCGCCCGTGACCTGAGGCGGCCGCTGCGCCAGCGGGGAGGCGGGGGCGGCATGTTCGAGCGGTTCGATCGGCTGTATGTCGCGGCGAACCGGGTGCTGGTCGGTGCCCTGATGGTCGCGATGTTCGTCCTGGTCTTCACCAACGTGGTGACGCGCTACGGCTTCGGCTTCTCGCTCGCCTGGGG
>CAZXYL010000699.1:0-2460 GCA_964644915.1 uncultured Geminicoccaceae bacterium | reverse complement strand
CCCTCGCCACCGGGCCCGAAGGCGGCGCCGGGCGCGAGGCCGACCCCGGTCGCGCGCAGCAGGGCCTTGGCGAAGGCGAGACTGTCGCTCATGCCCTCGACCCTGAAGAAGGCGTAGAACGCCGCCTGCGGCGCGCGCAGCCGCACGCGCGGGATCGCGGCCAGGCGCGCGATGGTGAGGTCGCGCGCGGCGCGGTAGCGGGCCACCGTCTCCTCGATGAATGCTTCCCCGTCGCGGACCGCCACGACCCCCGCCTGCTGGATGAAGCCCGCAGGCCCCCCGATGTTGAACTCGGTGAGCTTCTCGACGATCGGCCCGACATCGGCCGGCGCCGTGACCCAGCCGAGCCGCCAGCCGGTCATGGCCCAGCTCTTGGAGAAGCTGTTGACCACGATCAGCCGGTCCTCGGGCTCGGCGACCTCGAGGAACGACGGCGCGGCCGGCCGGTCGTAGACGATCCGGGCGTAGACCTCGTCGCTCACCACCCAGAGCCCGCGCCGGCGCGCGAACGCGAGCACCGCCTGCTGCTCCTCGCCGGTCATCATCCAGCCGGTCGGGTTGTTGGGCGAGTTCAGGAAGATCACGCGGGTGCCCGCCTCGCAGGCCTCGAACAGGCGCTCCACGTCCAGCCGCCAGCCGGCGGGTGCTGGCGTGAGCGGCACGGCGCGGACCTCGCCGCCCATGATCTGCGGCAGAGCCGCCAAGTTGGGCCAGGCGGGCGTGGTCGAGACCACGACATCGCCCGGCTCGACCAGCGCCTGCATGACCAGGGCGAGCGCGTTCATGGCGGAGACCGAGACGGTCACCTGCTCCGGCCCGAACGCGGTACCGTAGAGCCGGTTCATGTGGTCGGCGAGCACCTGCCGCAGCGCCGGGATGCCGCGGTTCGGCTGGTAGAATGTGTCGCCCTCGGCGAGCGCGCGGGCGGCCGCCTCGCAGATGAAGCCTGGCGTCGGCACGTCCGGCTCGCCGAACCACAGGGCCGTGATGTCCTTGCGGCCGATCCCCGCCTCGGCGACCTCGCGGATCAGCGACGCCGGCAGCGCCTCGATCGCGGCGCGCACGCCGCTCGGTCTTGGCATGGTCCTGACGGCATGCTCCAGCATCACTTCCCCTCCGCAAGCTGGAACAGGCAACGCCACAACCGAGCAGCCAGGTCAAGCGGGTCGAGAGACCTGCCGTGCAGGCGAAGGCCTTCCGCCGCGCGGGCCCGATCGCTACGCTGCCGCGATCAGGGGATCGGAGGTCGTAAGTGAACCAGCTCTCCGGCGCCGAGGCGTTCGTGCGCATGCTGCAGCTGCACGGCGTGCGCCACATCTTCGGCCTGTGCGGCGACACCAGCCTGCCGCTCTACGACGCCCTCTACCGGCTGGATCACGGCATCACGCACATCCTCACGCGTGACGAGCGCTCGGCCGCCTACATGGCGGACGCCTACGCGCGCGTCACCGGCCGGGTCGGCGTGTGCGAGGGACCCTCAGGCGGTGGCGCCACCTACATCCTGCCGGGCGTGGTCGAGGCGAACGAGAGCTCGATCCCGGTGCTGGCGGTCACCACGGACATCGCGACCGGCTCGCGCGGCCGCTACGTGCTGACCGAACTGGACCAGGAGGCGCTGTTTCGCCCGCTGACCAAATGGAACCGGGTGATCGACCGGGGTGCCGCCGTGCCGCGGGCGCTGCGCGCCGCCTTCCGCCACATGACCACCGGCCGGCCGGGGGCCGCCCATCTCGGCCTGCCGTTCGATGTGCAGAAGGAGCCGGCGGACGAGGCCGAGGTCTGGGCCGACGAAGCGCTGGGCCACTACCCGAGCTGGCGCACCGCACCCGATCCGCAAGCCGTCCAGGTCGCGGCCCAGGTCATCCTGGAGGCGGACGCACCGCTCTTCATCTGCGGCAGCGGGCCGGTGATCGCCGGGGCCGAGGGAGAGCTTCGGGCGCTCGCGGAGCTGCTCGAAGCGCCGGTCGCGACCACCGTGAGCGGCCAGGGCTCGATCGTGGACGATCATCCGCTGGCGGTCGGCGTGGTCGGCAGCAACGGCGGCGTTATGGAGACGCGCGAGATCGTGGACGAGGCCGACGTCGTCATCTTCGTCGGCTGCCGTGCCGGTTCGGTCACCACCGAGCGCTGGCGTCATCCGGCACCGGGCAAGGCCAGGATCGTGCACATCGATGCCGACCCGGCCGTGATCGGCGCGAACTACCCGACCGCGGCGACCGTGGTCGCGGACGCCAGGCTCGGGCTCGCCGCCCTGAAGGACGAGGTCGCCCGTTTCATCGACGTGCCGCCCGCGCGGCCGTTTGGGCGCGATCGGGTGCAGGAGGCCAAGGCGCGCAAGTTCGCGGCCTTCCGGGAGCTGGCCCGCTCGGACGAGGTGCCGATCCGGCCGGAGCGGATCGTGGCCACCCTGCAGGCGCTCCTGCCCGAGGATGCCGTCGTGGTCGCCGATGCCGGCACGCC
>CAZXYL010000698.1:0-3130 GCA_964644915.1 uncultured Geminicoccaceae bacterium | reverse complement strand
ATAGAGGATCGTGGACGCGCGATAGACGGCGGGATTCACAACGCCGTGATTGCTCTCCGGGTCGCGTCCGGCCGTGACGACAATCGTATCGTCCTTCAAGGAAGCTGCTCCTTCTCTGCCCCGAGCCGATGGCACGGCGAGCGGCGCCGTGATCATAGCGACTCCAGTCCGCGCGCGGCAGATCCGTCACGGGGTACTCGGCATCGACGTTGCTTTGGGATGCGCTTTGCTATTGATTGTAACCACGAAGGGACGCGGCCGCCGGATTGGGGCGTCGTGTCAGGGCATTGACAAAATCTCTCAGGGAGATGGTTCATGAACTACGGTAAACTCCTTGCGTTCGCAGGCACGGCGGCGCTGCTCGCCACCGCGGTGCCGGACCAGGTGCAGGCGGGCGAGACCCTCGATGCCATCAAGGCACGCGAGAGCGTCCGCTGCGGCGTCAACACCGGTCTTGCCGGCTTTTCGATCGCCGACGCCCAGGGCAACTGGACGGGCCTCGACGCCGATTATTGCCGCGCCGTCGCCGCCGCCCTGTTCGGGGAGGCGGAGCAGGTCGATTTCGTGCCGCTGACCGCGCAGCAGCGTTTCACCGCGCTGCAGGCCGGCGAGGTCGACCTCCTGTCGCGCAACACAACCTGGACGCTGACCCGCGACGCCTCGCTCGGCCTCCATTTCGCCGGCGTCACGTTCTATGACGGCCAGGGCTTCATGGTGCCGACGGACCTCGGCGTCACGAGCGCGCTGGAGCTGGACGGCGCCGAGGTCTGCGTGCAGCCCGGCACCACCACCGAGCTGAATCTCGCGGACTACTTCCGCGCCAACCAGATGACGCTGAACGCGGTGGTGATCGAGACCTTCGAGCAGTCGCTCGAGGCTTTCTTCGCCGGCCGCTGCCAGGCCTACACCACCGACAAGTCCGGGCTCGCGGCGATCCTCGCCAACGATGCGCCGGATCCCAGCGTGTACGCGATCCTGCCCGAGACGATCTCCAAGGAGCCGCTCGGGCCCGTGGTGCGGCGCGGTGACGACGAGTGGTTCGCGATCGTGAAGTGGGTCGTCTATGCCACGATCGAGGCCGAGGAGATGGGCGTCACCTCGCAGAATGCCGAGGAGATGCGCAAGGACAGTGCCGACCCGACCATTCAGCGCCTGCTCGGCGTCTCGGGCGACATGGGCGAGAAACTCGGCCTTGATAACGACTGGGGCTACAACGTCATCACCCAGGTCGGCAACTACGGCGAGATCTTCGACCGTAACGTCGGCCCCGACACCCCGCTGCGGCTGGAGCGCGGCCAGAACGCGCTCTGGACCGAGGGCGGCCTGATGTATGCGATGCCGGTGCGCTGAGCGCGCGAAGGTCAGGGGCACCGCCGCCCGGTGGTGCCCCTGACCTGCCGGCGAGATTGCGACAGAGCGCCCCATGGCACGAGAAGCCCTCGCGCGCGAGCAGGTGCCGACCGCGCCGGCGGGCGCCGGGCAGACTCTCCTGCGGCTCTGGCGCAACCCGCGGGTCCGTGGCGTGGTCTGGCAGCTGCTCGTCATCGCAGGCGTGCTCGCGCTGGTCGGCTACCTCGTCCACAACACGCTGATCAATCTCGAACGGCGCACGATCCGCACCGGCTTCGGCTTTCTCTGGCTCGAGTCCGGGTTTTTCATCGGCGAGACGCCGATTCCGTTCACGGCCTCGGACACCTACGCCAGGGCCTTTCTGGTCGGCGTGCTCAACACCCTGCGCGTCGCCGTGATCGGCATCGTGATCGCCACGGTCCTGGGCGTCGTCGTGGGCATCGCCCGGCTGTCGAGCAACTGGCTGGTGGCGAAGCTGGCCTCCGGCTACGTCGAGGTGATGCGCAACATCCCGCTGCTGCTGCAGCTGTTCTTCTGGTACACCGTGATCACCCAGGTGCTGCCGCCGGTGCGCGAGGCGCTGGAGCCGCTGCCCGGCTTCGTGATCAGCCGCAGCGGGCTGCAGTACCCGGTGCCGGTCTATGACCCCGAGCACCTTCCGACGCTGATCGTCCTGGCCGCCAGCATCGTCGGCGTCGTCCTCTACTGGCGCCACGCCAGGCGCCGGCAGGTGCTGACCGGCGCGGAGCCGCGGCTGCTGCTGCCGAGCCTGGCGATCCTGTTCCTCCCGACCGCCATCGCCTCGCTCGTCTTCGGCGCGCCGGTCGAGTTCGACGTGCCGACCTTCCAGACCTTCAATTATCGCGGCGGCGGCAGCGTGACGCCGGAGTTCCTGGCGCTGCTCTTGGGCCTCAGCCTCTATACCGGCGGCTTCATCGCCGAGATCGTGCGCAGCGGCATCCTGGGCGTGCCCTGGGGCCAGAGCGAGGCGTCGGCGGCCTTGGGGCTGCGGCGCCGCCTGCAGCTTCGTCTGGTCGTCCTGCCGCAGGCGCTGCGCATCATCGTCCCGCCGACGACCAGCCAGTACCTCAACCTGACCAAGAACAGCTCGCTCGCCGTGGCCATCGGCTATCCCGACCTGGTCTCGATCGCGAATACCAGTCTCAATCAGACCGGTCAGGCGATCGAGTGCATCGCCATCATGATGGCGATCTATCTGACCTTGAGCCTGTCCATCTCCGCGTTCATGAACTGGTACAACCGGCGCATCGCGCTGGTGGAGCGCTAGGCCATGGAAGAGGAGGTCGGCGGGCGGAGCGCTTCGGCGGCACAACAGCGACGGCCGCCACCGCCTGCGAGCGGCGTCGTCCCCTGGCTGCAGCAGAACCTCTTCAACGGCTGGTTCAACAGCTCGCTCACCGTCCTGCTGCTCGCCTTCCTGCTCTGGACCGTGCCGCCGCTCCTGAACTGGATGCTCTTCCAGGCGAGCTTCGCGCCGACGACCCCGGAGGCGTGCCGCGCCGCCGAGGGTGCCTGCTGGTCCTTCCTGCACGAAAAGCTGCGCCAGATCCTCTTTGGCCGCTATCCCTACACCGAGCAGTGGCGCCCGCTGTTCGGGATCTTCGTCCTGGTCGGCGTAGCGCTGATCAGCTGCAACCGCCGCTTCTGGACGCGCCGGCTGGTGCTGGTCTGGGTCGGCGGCCTGGTCGTGTTCCTCTGGCTCATGGGCGGCGGCTTCGGCCTGACGCCGGTACGCACGAGCTTGTGGGGCGGCTTGCCG
>CAZXYL010000697.1:0-1840 GCA_964644915.1 uncultured Geminicoccaceae bacterium | reverse complement strand
CGCGAGCGCGCCGATCTGGTGATCGACACCTCGCAGCTGCCGCTCGCCCGGCTGCGCCAGCTGATCGCCGGCCATTTCGGCGGCCAGGCGGTCGGCCAGCCGACCTTGTCGGTGATCTCGTTCGCCTACCGCAACGGTCTGCCGCGCGAGGCCGATCTGGTGTTCGACGTGCGCTTTCTGGCCAATCCGCACTATGTCGACGAGCTGCGGCCCCTGAGCGGGATCGATCGCGCGGTGCGCACCTACGTCGAAGCCGACCCGGCCTACGCCTTGCTGATGGAGCGGCTCGGAGAGCTGGTGCTGCCGCTGCTGCCGCTCTATCAGCGCGAGGGCAAGAGCTATCTCACGATCGCTTTCGGCTGCACCGGCGGGCGCCACCGCTCGATCGTGGTGGCCGAGCGCTTCGCCGAGCGCCTGCGGGGCTCCGGCTGGCTGGTGTCGCTCTGGCATCGCGAGACCCCGGAGGCCAACCGCGAGCCCGTCGCGGCCGGCAGCGAGACCGCGGACGCGGCCGCCGCGGCCACGACCGCCTGAGTTCGAGCCCACAATCCGGGAGCCACAGTTCATGATCGGCCTGGTCCTGGTCACGCATGGTCGGCTCGCCGAAGAGTTCGTCGCCGCGACCGAGCATGTGGTCGGCAGTCAAACCCGCGTGCAGGCGATCTCGATCGGCCCCGACGACGACATCGAGCAGCGCCGGCGTGACATCCTGGCCGCGGTCGAGGCGGTCGACGGCGGCGATGGCGTGATCCTGCTGACCGACATGTTCGGCGGCACGCCATCGAACCTCGCGATCTCGATCATGGACAAGGGCCGGATCGAGGTGATCGCGGGCGTCAACCTGCCGATGCTGATCAAGCTCGCCAGCGTGCGCGACAGCGAGAGCCTGGAGGAGGCCGTGGTGAGCGCGCAGGAGGCGGGACGCAAATACATCAACGTCGCCAGCACCCTGCTCAAGGTCGGAAAGAGCGACGCCCGCAAATGAGCGCCCGCTCCGCCGGGCCGGACGCGCCCGCTGAGGGCGCAACCGGCGGCATGCTTTCGCGCCATGTGACGATCGTCAACCGGCGCGGGCTGCACGCGCGGGCGGCGGCCCGCTTCGTCCGGGTGGCGGAGCAGTTTCACGCCGAGATCGCGGTCGCCAAGGATGACATGACGGTGTGCGGCACCTCGATCATGGGCCTGATGATGCTGGCCGCGGCGCAAGGCTCGGCGCTCGAGATCCGCACCGCCGGGCGCGAGGCCGAGGCGGCGCTCGCGGCGCTTGCGGCGCTGGTCGAGAAGGGCTTCGACGAGGACTGAGCGTCCTCGCCACGCCTTGCCCGGCGCTCGGGGCTGTGGTTAAAGGCGCGGCGTTCGCGTCGGCGCCAAGCGCCGCGTCGCCCCATGCAAGCCAGGTTGGAAAGCCTATGACCGAGTTCACCGACTACAAGGTCGCCGACATCGGCCTCGCCGAATGGGGGCACAAAGAGATCGCCATCGCCGAGAACGAGATGCCGGGCCTGATGGCGCTGCGCGAGGAATATGGCGGCCGGCAGCCGCTCAAAGGCGCGCGGATCGCCGGCTGCCTGCACATGACCGTGCAGACCGCGGTGCTGATCCGCACCCTGCGCCATCTCGGCGCGACGGTGCGCTGGAGCTCGTGCAACATCTTCTCGACCCAGGACCACGCCGCCGCGGCGATCGCCGCCGCAGGCGTCCCGGTGTTCGCCTGGAAGGGCGAGACCGAGGAGGAGTACGACTGGTGCATCCGCCAGACCCTCGAGCCGGCGAACGGCTGGCGGCCCAACCTGCTGCTCGACGACGGCGGCGATCTGACCAAGATCATGCACGACGACTA
>CAZXYL010000696.1:0-2577 GCA_964644915.1 uncultured Geminicoccaceae bacterium | reverse complement strand
CGCCGGCACGCCCGAGCGCATGGACTGGCTGAAGGCCGCGGTCGCGCGCGGCCGCTACCTCGGCATGCAGGCCGAGCTGATCTCGGTGGGCGAAGCCTTCGACATGTTCCCGCTGCTCGACCGATCGCAGTTCCTGGGCGCCCTCTACGATCCCATGGAGGGTCACGTCGACCCCGCGGGCGTGACCAATGCCTACGCCAAGGCGGCCCAGCGCGGAGGCGCCGAGATCTACCGCAAGACCCGGGTCGTGGGCCTGCACCCGCGCGCCGACGGCTCCTGGGACGTCATCACGGACGGCGGCAATCTCGTCGCCGAGCACGTGGTGAACGCTGCCGGCTTGTGGGCGCGCGAGGTCGGCCGCCTGGTCGGGCTCGAGTTGCCGGTCCTCGCCATGGAGCACCAGTACATCCTGACCGAGCCGATCCCGGAGATCGCGGCGCACGGCCGGGAGCTGGTCCACGCGATTGACTTCGAAGGCGAGATCTACTGCCGCGAGGAGCGCGGCGGCGTGCTGCTCGGCACCTACGAGCGGGCGGGCGTGCCCTGGTCGCCCAAACAGACGCCGGCCGAGTTCTCGCACCAGCTCCTGCCGCCCGATCTCGACCGCATCGCGCCGTCCCTGGAGGTCGGCTTCCGCCACTTCCCGCCGATCGAACGCGCCGGCATCCGTCAGGTCATCAACGGCCCGTTCACCTTCGCGCCCGACGGCAACCCGCTGGTCGGGCCGGTGCGCGGCCTGCCGAACTTCTGGTGCGCCTGCGGGGTCATGGCAGGGTTCTCCCAGGGCGGCGGCGTGGGTCTGGCGCTCGCGAACTGGATGACCGAGGGTGACCCCGGCTTCGATGTCTGGGCCATGGACGTCGCCCGCTTCGGCGACTGGGCGACGCGCGCCTACACCAACGCCAAGGTGCGCGAGAACTATTCGCGCCGGTTCCGGATCACCTTCCCGAACGAGGAGCTGCCGGCCGCCCGGCCGCTGCGCACCACGCCCGTCTTCGAGCGCCTGCGCGAGCGCAACGCCGTCTTCGGCGCCTCGTTCGGCCTGGAGCACGCGCTGTGGTTCGCGCCCGAAGGCGAGGCGCCGGTGGAGCAGCCGACCTTTCGGCGCTCCAACGCGCACGGCCCCGTGGGCCTGGAGTGCCGCGCGGTGCGCGAGGCCGTGGGCCTGATCGAGATCTCGAACTACGCCAAGTACGAGGTCGCCGGCCCCGAGGCCGGGGCCTGGCTCTCCCGCATCCTCGCGAACCGCATGCCGGAGCAGGGCCGCATCGCCCTCTCGCCGATGCTGAACCACCAGGGCAAGCTGATCGGCGACTTCACGGTCGCAAAGGACGGACCGGAGCGCTTCTACGTCTTCGGCTCCGGCATCGCCGAGCAGTACCACATGCGCTGGTTCGAGGCGTACCTGCCCGAGCGCGGCGTCGCCGTCCGCCCGCTCACGGCCGAGCTCCTCGGCTTCTCGATCGCCGGCCCCCGCTCGCGCGAGCTGCTGGCGCCCCTGACCGACGAGGACGTCTCGGGCGACGCGTTCCGCTTCCGGGACTTCCGCCGGATGGAGCTCGGCACCGTCCCGGCCCTGGTCGCCCGCCTCACCTTCACCGGCGATCTCGGCTACGAGATCTGGGTCCGCGCGGACTACCTGCGCACGCTCCACGACCTGCTCATCGAGGCCGGCGCGGATCTCGGCCTTCGTCACTTCGGGGCCCGCGCGCTCAACAGCCTGCGCCTGGAGAAGAGCTTCGGCAGCTGGGCGCGCGAGTACCGCCCGATCTACGGCCCGGGCGAGGCCGGGCTCGACCGCTTCGTGGCGCTCACCAGGCCCGACTTCATCGGCCGCGACGCCGCGCTGCGCGAGCACGAGGAAGGGCCGAAGCGGCGCCTGGTCACCTTCGCGGTCGACGATGCCGGCGTCGACGTCATGGGCGACGAGCCGGTCTGGCACGAAGGCGAGGTCCAGGGCTGGATCACCTCGGGCGGCTATGCGCACACCGTCGGCAGATCGGTCGCCCTGGGCTACGTGCCGGCGGCGCTGGCGGCCGATCACACCGCGGGCGCGTTCGAGATCGAGATCCTGGGCGAGCGCCGCCCCGCCACGATCGCCCCCGAGCCGCTGTTCGACCCCGAAGGTGCGCGCATGCGCGGCTGAAATGGGAGCCGCCGCTGCGCGGGCGCCGCGCGGAACTCGCCGCGCCGTCCGCCATCTCAATTAGAATAATTCGAAATACAAACTCCGTCTCATTAGAAT
Organism: uncultured Geminicoccaceae bacterium; assembly: GCA_964644915.1. Taxonomy (GTDB): domain Bacteria; phylum Pseudomonadota; class Alphaproteobacteria; order Geminicoccales; family Geminicoccaceae; genus CAZXYL01. Next base: position 332 of record CAZXYL010000696.1, on the reverse strand, counting down.
AATTCTAACAAGTTTAAGTTGTACACCCGAAAATTTTCAGTATTCTAGCAGCAGCCGACCAACATCGACCGACGCATCACACCTTTGCACAGGACGGGAAGGGACGAATGGCACAGCGAGCACTTGGAGCGGCCGGGATCGCGTTCGTGATGGCCTGCGGCACGGCGGCGGCCGAGGAGGTCAACGTCTATTCGGCGCGCCATTACGCTACCGACACTGCCATGTTCGACCGCTTCACCGAGCAGACCGGGATCGAGGTCATCCTGATCGAAGGCGAGGCGGACGAGCTGATAGAGCGTGTCAGGAACGAGGGGCGGAACAGCCCGGCGGAC
>CAZXYL010000695.1:0-2214 GCA_964644915.1 uncultured Geminicoccaceae bacterium | reverse complement strand
AAGAATTCACGTTACTTTTGGGAGATCTGCAGAACGGGAACGCCAGGAGTGATTTCGACTTCGAGCCTCACTCCACCCTCGGGGATCGTGTCCCCCGGGCGCGCTCGAAAGGCGCTGGTCTTCTGTGCGCGGCGACAGCTGTCGATTGGGCGTCCTCGCGGCCGATGCTCATGATGGCGGCGGCCATGGCGACGCTGCCGAAGGTGAAGCCGAAGAAGAGCAGCAGCATGAGCAGTGGGATCGGCCAAAGGTCCGAGGCGGACACGAGCGTGCCGAGCCCGAGAACGTCGAGACCCAACAGCACGACCACGGTCACCCAGCCGGCGAGCACCCCGGCAAGAGCGTGGCGGATCAGATAGGGGACGAGGGGATCTTGCATCCCGCGCGCTCCTGGACCCGGGCGCGGGCCTCGTGCCCGCGCGGCGCCCGGAGAACGCTAGGAGAACGGTTTGGTTCGGCGTCGTCCTTGGGACGTCAGCCCGTCCAGATGCCTTCCTTGCGAAACTCGTCCACCGCCCGGTCGAGCGTCTTGCCGAAGCGGTCGACCAGGACGTCGACCTCGTCTTCCTCGATCACCAGGGGCGGCGAGAAGGCGATCGTGTTGCCGCCCGGCAGGCCGCGGCAGATCAGGCCTTCGGCCAAGGCGAGCTTCATCATGCGTTGCGGCACCTTGTGCGCCAGATCGAAGCCCCGCTTGCTCGGTTTGTCGGCGACCAGCTCGACCCCCATCATCAGACCCTGTCCGCGGATGTCGCCCACCAGCGCGTGCCCGCCCAGGCTGTCGCGCATACGGCTCTGGAGGTAGGCGCCCGTGCGCTTCGCGTTGCCGACCAGATCCTCGCCCTCCACGATGTCGAGGTTCGCCATCGCGGCCGCCGCCGAGACCGGGTGCGCCGAATAGGTGAAGCCGTGGGCGAACACGCCCATGTCGCGCGAGTGCGCGAGCAGGACGTCCCAGATCCGCTCGTGGATCAGGCTCGCCGACATCGGCAGATACGCCGAGGTCAGGCCCTTGGCGACGGTGACGATGTCCGGCCTGATGCCGTGCAGGAACGACCCGAACCAGGCGCCGAGCCGGCCGAAGCCGCAGATCACCTCATCCGCGATCATCAGCATATCGTATTTGTCGAGGACGGCCTGGATCTCCTCGAAGTAGCCCTCGGGCGGGACGTGCACGCCGCCAGTGCCCATGATCGGCTCGGCGATGAACGCGGCGCAGGTCTCGGGCCCTTCACGCAGGATCATCGCCTCCAGCTCGGCCGCGAGCTGGCGCGAGTAGTCGCGCTCCGACATGCCCCCGGGCTTGCCGCGGTAGAGGTCCGGCCCGGCGACGTGGCGGACCTCGCGGATCGGCAAATTGAAGCCCTTGTGGATGACGTCGATGCCGGTGAGGCTGCCGGCCGCGACCGTGACGCCGTGATAACCGCCCCTGCGCGAGATGATCTTCAGCTTCTCGGGCTGGCCGCGCAGGTAGTTGTAGTACCAGACCAGCTTGACGTTGGTGTCGTTGGCATCCGAGCCCGAGTTGCCGAAGAAGACCTTGCTCATGCCCTCGGGCGCCAGGCGGATCAGGCGGTCGGCGAGGCGGATCGAGGGCTCGGTGCCCATCGAGCTGAAGGCGTGGAAGAACGGCAGCTTCTTCGCCTGCGCGTAGATCGCGTCGGCCACCTCGTGGCGGCCGTAACCGATGTTGACGCACCACAGCCCGGCCGCGGCATCCAGGTACTGCACGCCGTCCAGGTCCTTCAGCCACACCCCCTGGCCCTCGGTGATGACGCGCACGCCGCTCTCGTAATGATCGGCGAGCGCGGTGTAGGGATGGAGGAAGCTCTGCCGGTCGAGCTCGACCAGCGGGAGGTTGTGGGTGGGTTGGAGGGTCATTGTTGCTTGTCTCTCGGGGATGCCGCGAAGGCAGCGAAGTTAGTCCTGGCCCAGCACTGTGCACAAGGGATAGCGTTGCATGGCAGCCGGCCGGTCGCGTGTGAGCGTTGGATCGAAGGATGAGCGAGGGCACGATCGGGGATGCCATATGGCGCGCCCGGCGCACGGTCGAGCAGGCCCCGGACGACGCGGTCGCGCAGGCGGAGCTGGGTCTGCTTCTGCAGGAGCAGGGCCGGATCGATGAGGCGGAGACCTGCTATCGCCGGGCGCTGGCGTTGCAGCCGGGCTTCGTCCCGGTGCTCGTCAATCTCGGCCTGATCCAGCACGCGACCG
>CAZXYL010000694.1:0-4391 GCA_964644915.1 uncultured Geminicoccaceae bacterium | reverse complement strand
GAGACGCGGCAGGCTCGCGTTGCGCGCCAGCGACGATTCGGGTCTGGAGAATCAAGGGGATAGGGTTAATCGAACGGGCCGCGCCTCAGCCCGCTCCACGCGTTTGCCGGCCCGCCGGATCAGCCTCGGCATGTACCATGGTGCAGACCCCGGGGAAGGAATACGCACGCTGCTGTCGGTGGTGTGCGGCCCCGCGCCGTGGCCAAGCCGCACGCCCCGGCCGGGGCCGGGAGGTGAGGAGAGAGAGAGATGGCTCCCCGGGCCGGACTCGAACCAGCGACCCAGCGGTTAACAGCCGCTTGCTCTACCAACTGAGCTACCGGGGACCAGACCGCAGCCTCATGCTGCGTCGGCGGACCTGCCGTCCGGCCCGCTCTATAACAGATCGGGACCGAGACGAACAAGGTCAAGATAGCGGGCGCGGGTTAACGAGCGGTTGGAGGCCGGGGGCGGAATCGAACCGCCGATGGAGGATTTGCAGTCCTCTGCATTACCACTTTGCTACCCGGCCGCGACGATCGCCGGCTCGCCCGAAAGGTAGAGATCCCGCCCGCCAGGGTCAACGGTCGGGCCGGAGCCGGCGCGCGCGGCCGTTGCCCGATTGTGGCCTCTGGATCTCGCCGCTATAGTCCCATGCGACGTCGGCCGGTAAAGGCCCGGAACCGAGCGCCTCGAACGGGTCCATGGAATACACTCGCGCCCGCGTGAACATGGTCGAGAACCAGCTGCGGCCCAATCGCATCGACGATCCGCGGCTGCGCGCCGCCATGCTCGAGGTGCCGCGCGAGCGCTTCGTGCCCAAGGCGCTGCGCGGGGTCGCCTACGCCGACGAGGACCTGATGTTCCCGGACGGGCGCTTCCTGATCGAGCCGCTGGCGCTCGCCCGGCTGGTCCATACCGCCGGGGTCAGGCCGGAGGACGTGGTCCTGGTCGTGGGCTGCAGCACCGGCTATGCCGCCGCCGTGCTCGCCAAGCTCGCGGCGACCGTGATCCTGCTCGAGCCGGGCGAGGCCATCGCCGGCCAGATCGAGAGCTCGCTCGACGATCTCGGCGTGGACAACGTCGTCGTCGCCGCGACCCGGGATCCTCTCGCCGGCGCACCCAGCCAGGCGCCGTTCGACGTCATCCTGCTCGCGGGCGCCGTCGACGCCGTGCCGCCGAGCCTGCTCGAGCAGCTGGGTGAAGGCGGGCGGCTGGTCGCGGTCGTCGACCACGGCCGCATCGGCAAGGGCACGCTGTTCACGCGCCTGCACGGCGTCGTGGGCAAGAAGGTCGTGTTCGACGCGCAGATCCCGCCACTGCCGGGCGTCGTGCAGCCCCCCGAGTTCGCGTTCTGACGCCCCGCCCGCCCGCTCCCCGGAGATCGCCTCGTGGCCCCTGCCGACCCGCTGCCGCTCGAGATCGCGCCGCAGCAGCTGGCCGAGCTGTGCGCCGCGGGAGCGGCGCTCGCCATCCTCGATGTGCGCGAGCCGTGGGAGCTGGCGATCTGCGGCTTTCCCGAGGCGATCAGCGTGCCGCTGGGCGAGCTCGCCGGCCGCGAGGCGGAGCTGCCGCGGGACCGGCTGCTCGTGGTCGTCTGCCACACCGGCCAGCGCTCGCTGCTCGCCACCCGGCACCTGCGCGCGCTGGGCATGGACCAGGTCACCAACCTTGCGGGCGGGGTCGAGGGCTGGGCGCTGACCGCCGACCCGGGAATGCCCCGCTATTGAGCCGAGCGGCCCGGCGGGGCGCCTCGCCGGGCAGGCACAATTGGGTTTCACGGGCGCCTCGCGACTATCGCATTTGGCGAACAGCATGGTATAGGGAGGTCATGAGAAACGCTGTCCTGCTCGCGCTCACCACGGCCCTGGCATCGTTCGGCAGCGTCGCTGACGCAGGTGCGCAGTCCCTGGAGGAGGCACTCGTCTCCGCCTATCTGACCAACCCGCAGCTCGAAGCCCAGCGCGCCGCGTTGCGCGCCACCGACGAGCTGGTGCCGCAGGCGCTCTCGGACTGGCGGCCGACCGTCGCGGTGGACTCCACCACGGCCTACGCCGACATCGACAGCTCCGCCAACGGCGGCACGCTCGGCACCGTCTCGGGCTCGATCGCCCTCGACCAGTCCATCTACGCCGGCGGCGAGACGGTCGCCAACACGCGCCGGGCGGAACGGCTCGTGCGGCTCGAGCGCGCCCGCCTGCAGGCGGTCGAGCAGCAGGTGCTGCTCAACGCCGTCGCCGCCTATACGGACCTTCTGACCGAGCTCGCGGTCCTCGACCTCGCGATCCAGAACGAGACCCGCCTGCGGCGCCAGCTCCAGGCGACCCGCGACCGCTTCGAGGTCGGCGAGGTCACGCGCACCGACGTCGCTCAGGCCGAGGCGCGCGTCGCCGGCGCCGTGGCCGAGCGGGTGGGGGCCGAGGGTGCCGTCGAAGGCGCCCGGGCCACCTATCGCGCGATCATCAACCAGGAGCCGGTGCGGCTGCTGCCGCCGCGGGCGGTGCCTGACCTGCCCGCGAGCGAGGCCGAGGCGCAGGAGCTGGCGCAGGCGTACAACCCCAACCTCACGGCGGCGCAGTTCGACCTCGCGGCGTCGCGCGCGCTGGTTGACGTCGCCGAATCGACATTGCTACCGCGCCTTTCCGTTAGGGGAGAATTAACCTATACCGAAGACCCTAGCCTCGCGCTGGACTGGCAACGGGTCGGCTCGATTGCGGCCAATCTTCGCATCCCCTTGTACCAGGGGGGCGGAGAGTACGCTCAGGTCCGGCAGACCAAGCAGACGGTGCGGCAGCGGCAGGAGGATCTGGAAGCGGCGTTTCGAGCGGTGCGCGAGGAGGTCACCACGGCCTGGCAGGTGCTGACCACGGCGACGACCCGGATCGAGTCCATCTCGGAGCAGGTGCGGGCGGCCGAGATCGCTCTGGAAGGGGCCCGCCAGGAGGCGCTGGTCGGGCAGCGGACCGTTCTGGACGTGCTCGATCAGGAGCAGGAACTGTTCGTGGCCGAGGTCGACCTGGTGCGCGCGCAGCGGGATCAGATCGTGGCCAGCTACCGGCTGAAGGCGGCGATCGGAGAGCTGAGCGCGGCGGGCATCAACCTGCCGGTCGAGCCGTACGATGCGGAGGCCTACTACGAGCGCGTCCGCAACCAGCTGTTCGGCCGGGGCGAGGAGATCGAGGGCCCGGACTGACCTGGCCGGGTCGCAGCGGAAGGTGCGCCGAGGCATTGGGGCAGGTGCGGCATTTTTGGAGGTTTGGTGACGTGACAGCGGAGTCCAGAAACCAGCAGCAGGAGCCGTCGATGGAGGAGATTCTCTCCTCGATCCGGCGCATCATCGCGGACGAGGAGGCGGAAGACGGCAGCAGGTCGGACGCGGCGGCCCCCGCCGGCACCGCCCGGGAGGAATCCGAAGCGCCGGACGAGGATGCCGACAGCGTTGCCGAGGACGACGAGGACGTCCTCGAGCTGACCAAGATGGTGCGCGAATCAGGCGAGGTGGTGGACATCGAGTCGCGGGAGGACGTCGCCGCCGAGCCGGCGTCGATGCCCACGCCCGCCGCGAGCGAAAACGAGGGCGTCGAGCCCGGCTACGAGGAGGTCGAGCTCGCGCCCGCCGAGGACGAGCCGGAGCCGGCCGCCACCCAGGACACCAGCCAGGAGGATCGATCCGCAGTGCCGAGTCAAGCCACAGCCGAACGGTTGCTCTCGGACGCCGCCGCGACCGCGGCAACCGGTGCTTTTGCCAAGCTCTCGCATGCGGTCCAGCGGACCCCGGCCGACGAGGCGGTGGCCGAGGATGCGGGCCGCACCGTCGAGCAGTTCGTCGAGGACATCATCCGCCCGGTGCTGCGGGACTGGATGGACGAGAACCTGCCCAAGGTGGTCGAGCGGCTGGTGCAAAAGGAGATCCAGAAGATCGCCCGCCGTGCCGAGCTGATGGAGTAGCCACGCCGGGCCCTTTGGTGGCCCGCCTGCCCATTGCGCGGCGCCCTCGCGACGACGAGCATCGAGGGCGCTCAGGGACCTACCCGGTCCCCGGGCCGCGGCATCATCGCTCGATCGTCTTCTGCCGGATCCGGAATCCAACCGAAGCGGGTCGGCTGCACGCTGCCGTCGGCGCCGGGCTCGGCCAGGGCCAGGATCGCCTCCTTCAACTGCTGGGCATCCCACGTCGGGTGCGCATCGAGGAGCCGCGCCGCCAGCGCCGCCACCCGCGGCACGGCGAAGCTCGAGCCCGACGCGATCACCGGCTCACCGACGAAATCCAGGACCTCCTGATGCTCGCCCGGGACCATGAGGTCGACGCTCTGCCGTCCCCAGTTGGAGCCGGGCGCCAGCCGCCCGTCGCCGGTGGCCGAGGTGACGACGAGCAGGTTCTGCAGCCGCAGTGCCGCCGGATAGACCGGATC
>CAZXYL010000693.1:0-2643 GCA_964644915.1 uncultured Geminicoccaceae bacterium | reverse complement strand
TGCCCGAGCTCGGCCTGGCGAGCCGGCACGAGATCGCGGCGCTGAGCGGGGTCCCGCCGATCAGTCGCGACAGCGGGCGCTATCGTGGCCGGCGCAAGATCCAGGGTGGCCGGGTCGAGGTCAGGGCGCCCTTGTACATGGCGACGCTCGTTGCGATCAGGCACAACCCCGTCATCAGGCCCTTCTATCGGCGCCTGCGCGCTGCCGGCAAACCCGCCAAGGTCGCGCTCGTCGCCTGCATGCGCAAGCTGCTCACCATGCTCAACGCCATGATGCGCGATCGGCGATCCTGGGCGCCGGCCGAGGCCTAACCGCCGAGCCCATGGCGGCCGAAACGGCCATGGTGGTCGCTGGGTCGGGGCCGCCAGCCGCCGCAGGCGGGGGCGCGTCAGCGCCCGCCTCGACGCAGCGACCACCGTGGCCGACCCTTCAGCCATCGGCTCGACCTTGACACTCAAGACAGTCGCTCCCCTTGGCGTGCCGATGGGCGCCATCGTATGGGCCTGCATCGACGCGCGCCAGAGCCACACATGATGGTGGAGCGCGGGGCCCCGACCGTCACGGCGCATCGCCCGCCGGATCTCACTCGCGTGAGCAGTAGAGGAGATGTGACTGGTGCTGCAGGCCACAGCACGGCTCAGCGCCAACGGCCGCGTCGTGATCCCGGCGGCCGTGCGCAAGGCGCTCGACCTGCGCCCGGGTGATGAGCTGATCATGCGGGTCGAGGACGGTGAACTGCGGCTCTTGACCCGGCGCCAGGCGCTGGCCCGGGCGCGCCGGATCCTCCGCCAATACATCCCGAACGAGGAGGACCTTACCCAGAGTCTGATCGACCATCGGCGGACCGAAGCCGCACGTGAGTGAGCTGGTGCTCGATACCCCGCGCGCCGCTCCCGCACGGGCGCTTGGCGCGTCGCCCGGCGGCTGGTACGGTCGCCGCTCGCAGACATGCGACAAGCAATCGGGGAGGCAAATCGACATGATCCGGCACCATCGCCTGCTGTCCCACGCCGCTGCCGGGGTGTGCGGCATGACCCTCGCGCTCGGCGTCGGCGCGCCCGCCTCGGCGGTCGACTACGAGGAGCTGAAGCGGATCGCCGAGGAGCACGGCATCACCGAGCTGCGCATGACCGAGGCGGGCGGGCCCTCGGGCGAGTCCATCGAGCAGGGCTACCTGAACCCGTTCATGGAGCAGTCGGGGGTCACGGTGGTGCGCGAGAACCCGAGCGGGCTCGGCAAGCTGCGCGCCATGGTCGAGGCGGGTGCGGTGACCTCCGTCCTGCTCGAGCTCGGCAGCCCCGAGCTGGAGCAGGCCAAGGCGCTGGACCTGGTCGAGCCGCTGGACTGGAAGGCGATCGACCCTCTGCCGATGTTCGAGGAGGCCCAGGACGAGTACGGCTACGGCTACCAGTACTACTCGACCATCATGGCCTGGCGCGAGGACGTGCCGGCGCCCGCGAACTGGCAGGAGTTCTGGGATGTCGAGGCGTTCCCCGGCCGGCGGGCGCTGCCCGACTACCCGGCCTACATCCTGCCGATGGCGGTGCTCGCCGACGGCGTGCCCGCGGACGAGCTCTATCCCATCGACCTCGACCGCGCGTTCGCGAGCCTCGAGAAGATCAAGGACCACGTCGCGGTCTGGTGGCAGGCCGGCGCCCAGCCGCCGCAGCTGCTGCAGGACAACGAGGTGCAGTACGCGGTCGCCTGGTCGGGCCGCGTCGCCGGCGAGGAGGGGATCGCGTACAGCTTCAACGAGGGCCAGCTCGATGTCGCCTTCTTCGTCGTGCCCAAGGGCGCGGACGAGCACCAGAAGGCGCTCGCGATGGGCATCTTCCACGAGATGAGCGTGCCCGAGAACCAGGCGGTGGCGGCGGAGGTCGTGTCCTACACCGGCAACAGCCCCGACCTCGAGCCGCTCCTGCCGCAGGACCGGCTGGGCGAGTTCCCGACCACCCAGGCGAACAAGGACGTGCAGATCCTGACCGACGCCAGGTGGTGGTTCGAGAACGCCGACGAGATCGAGACCCGCTGGCAGGAGTTCAAGCTCGGCCTGTGAGAGCGGCACCTTGCCGCCCGTGATCGCCGGCGAGCCCCGGGCGCGACCCGGGGGCCCGGCGCTCGCGGCAGATCGGGTCGAGGCCTGACATGGCGGCGGCCGCGGCCGCGCGTCGAAGCCGGGTTCTGCAGGGCGTGCCCTACGTCCTGCCGCTGGCCCTGCTCATGCTGGTCGCCTTCAACCTGCCGATCGTCCTGATGCTCGCCTGGAGCGTCGGCGCGCCGCCGGACGTCTTCGGCCATTACGCGCAGATCGTCGAGCGACCGGTCTATCTTCGGGTGCTGGCCAACACCTTCCGCATCGCGGCGATCGCGACCGTCGCCTGCATCCTGCTCGGCTACCCGCTCGCGTACTGGATGCGCAGCCTCTCGCCCGGCCGCCAGCTCCTGGCGGTGGCCCTCGTCGTCCTGCCGTTCTGGGTCGCGATCCTGGTGCGCACCTACGCCTGGATCGTGGTCCTGGGCAACGATGGCGTGGTCAACCGCACGCTCCAGTGGACCGGGCTCGTCGGCGCGCCGCTGAGCATCCTCTACAACGAGTTCGGGGTGATCCTCGGCACCACCAACGTGCTGCTGCCGTTCCTGGTC
>CAZXYL010000692.1:0-2163 GCA_964644915.1 uncultured Geminicoccaceae bacterium | reverse complement strand
GGTCCGCCTGCCGTCGGTGCCCTTCCTTGGCGCGTTCCCGGTCGGGATCGCGAGAAAGCGCCCGCCCTTGCTCCGGATCACCGCGCCCTCGTCACGCCCGGATGATCTGCGGCGCCTTGGTGTAGATCAGGCTCGCCGCGTCGAGCTTCTGGTTCGGGTAGTGCTTGTCACGCCAGCTGTTGGCCAGGCGCTGGCCCAGACCGGCGCTTCCTACCTGCCGGCGGAGCTCAGTCCTGAGGCCGCGGCCCGCCGCGCGCGTGCCGGTGCCGATCGCGCGTTCGATGTCGCGCAGCTCGCTTTGCATGTCCGCCTGGAGCGAGCGGGCAAGGGTGGCGGCTAGCTTCAAATCTAGATCTCCACAGGCCAACCAGAGGGCTACCACCCACTCCAGCCCGGTGGACGGCGCTCGCTTTCGATGCGGGCACTCTCTCTCTAGCGGTCTCGCGCCCGCTCTGCGGGGCTGTTCCGCTACGGTCGTTCTCTGTTAGCCTCGATGCTCATCGCCGTCAGCGCAACGGAGCATACCCACCATGACCGAGGCCGCCGTCCAGCCGCCCTCCGAGTTCGTCCAGTTCTGGAACGAAATCCTCGTCCCCAAATTCATCAAGTACAAGCATGTGCTCGTTGGCGGACTCACAAAGCACAGTGACGCTATTTTCCCGAAGCTCGAGGTGAACGATGGCGAGCGCGTGATGGATGCCGGCGCTGGTTTCGGTGACACGGCCATCATGCTGGCCAAACGGGTGGGACCCAAGGGTCACGTCGTTGCCATCGACTGTTGCGAGGCCTTCCTCGATTACGGCTGCAGGGACGCCGCCGCCGAGGGCATCGCGAATATCGACTTCGTTGAAGCCGACATCCAGGTCCACTCCTTTGACCCGAATCATGATCTAGTGTTCTCACGCTTTGGTACGATGTTCTTCGAGAACCCGGTGGCGGCTATGCGCAACATGCGGCGTGCGCTCAGGCCTGGCGGCCGCTTCACCATGATCGTCTGGCGTCGGATCGAGGATAACCCGTGGCTCGGCGCGGCGAAGGCAATCGCGCTTGAGCACCTGCCGCAGCCCGGTGCCGATGCCCGCACCTGCGGACCCGGCCCGTTCTCGATGGCGGATGAGGACGTGGTGACCGCGCAGATGACGGCTGCTGGCTACAGCGATATCACCTTCGAGCGGGTCGATGCTCCTGTTCGCATGGGGCACTCCATCGAGGACGCCATTGGCTTCCAGCTGGCCCTCGGTCCGGCTGGCGAGGTCTATCGCGAGGCGGGGGATAAGGCCGCGGCCAGACATGACGCCTTGGTCGCCGACCTGACAAAGCTTCTGGAACCCCATGTCACCGACGATGGCGTCTACATGGCTTCGAGCTCCTGGGTCGTCTCGGCGCGCAATCCCGGATGATGGCATCGCACCTCGCCGACCCGCGGTGGAGACCTGATCGCCCGGACGCGCGGCCGCGCTTAGATCGAGCCCGCCTCCACCATGTAGTTGTTGGCCGTGCACATGGCGGCGTCGTCCGAGGCAAGGAAGAGCACCATCCTGGCGAGGTAGACCGGCTCGATTAGATCCGGCAGGCATTGTCTCTGGCGATGGCGCTCCAGCGCCTCCGGCGTCACCCAGAGCGTCTTCTGCCGTTCGGTCATGACCCACCCGGGCACCACCGTGTTGACCCGGATCCGGTGCGCGCCGAGGTCGCGGGCAAAAGAGCGGGTCATCCCGTGCACGGCTGCCTTGGCCGAGGTGTAGACAGGCATGCCGCCGGCCGCTTCCCACCAGGAGTTGGAGCCGAGATTGATGATCGAGCCCTTGCCAGCGGCGATCATGCCCGGGGCCACCGCCTGAATGGCAAAGAACATATGGCGCAGGTTGGTCGCAATGCGTTCGTCGTAGTAGTCGGGCGTCACCTCCTGCCAGTCATGCCGGTCATCGCGGGCGGCATTGTTGACGAGGACGGTTGCCGGACCGAGCGCCGCTTCGAGAGCGGCGAAGGTGCGCTTCAAGGCGTCGATGTCGCGCAAGTCGCAGGACTCGAAGCGAATCTTGGCGTCTTGTCGCTCCAGCTCCTGCGCCAGCGCGCCACCCCGCTCCGCGTCGATATCGATGAAGCCGACTCGGGAGCCCTGGGCCGCAAACGCACGGACAGTCTCGGCGCCGATGCCGGATG
>CAZXYL010000691.1:0-9220 GCA_964644915.1 uncultured Geminicoccaceae bacterium | reverse complement strand
TGCAGGTCGGCACGACCACCCTGTTCCCCTGCTTCGTCGACGGCTGCGGCCTGTTCGTGGGTGACGTCCACTACGCCCAGGGCGACGGCGAGGTCTCGGGCACGGCGATCGAGATGGGGGCGACCGTTACAGTCCGGACCGAGATCCTCGAGGGTCGGGGCGACGAGATCACCTCGCCGCAGTTCCTCGGCGGTCAGCAGCTCAAGACCATCGCGCCGGCCAGGTTTTACGCCACGGTCGGGTTCCCGCTCAAAGAAAGCGGCGAGATTCCGCCCACCCACGCCTACCTCGACGGGCAGCGGATCGCGGATCTGGAGAACCTGTCCGAGGACCTGTCGCTGGCGGCGCGCACCGCACTGCTCGACATGATCGACTATATCGAGCGCGAGCACGGGCTCTCGCGCGATCAGGCCTACATCCTGTCCTCCGTCGCGGTCGATCTGGTGATCGGGCAGGTGGTGGACGTGCCGAACTACACGGTCTCGGCGATCCTCGACCTCGGCGTGTTCGAGGAGGAATAGGCCGAAGAGGCTTCGAGGCGGCCTGCGCCGCCCCGTCTCTCCGATACGCAAACAGCGGAGGCATCGTGGAGCAACCCACCGAGCGCAAGGTCAAGGTGAGCCGGCCGGGCGAGGGCAGGGCCGTGCACGTGGTGGGCGACACCTACCGCCTGCTCGGCGTGGGCGGCGATACGGATCGCCAATACGTCGTCATGGAAGCCACCACCCCGCCGGGCGGCGGCCCGCCGCCGCATTACCACACCCGCGAGGAAGAGGGCTTCTACATCCTCGAGGGCGAGGTCGAGATCCGGGCGGGCGACGAGACCATCCGGGGCACACCCGGCATGTTCGTCAACATCCCCAAGCATCTGCCGCACGGCTTCAAGAACGTAAGTGACCGGCCCGCGCGCCTGCTCGTGCTCTGCGCCCCGCCCGGAATCGAGGACTTCTTTATCGAAGTGGACGGCAAGGGGCCGGAGGACGTGATCGAGGCGGCCGCCCGCTACGGCATCCACATCCTGCCGCCCGCGGAATGAGATGGTGCTGACGATGCGCAGGCGGACCGTGCTTCGGGCGGGGCTGGTGCTGGCGGCGCTGGCGGCCGCGAGCGCCCACACGCCCTATCGGCACTGGCGGGTCTACCGGCAGAAGCACCTCCTGATCGGCGCCAGCCGGGCGGACGCGCCGACCTACCCGCTCGGGCAGCGGATCGCGGCGGTGCTGGCCACCCATCTGCCCGAGAGCCGCGCCCGGGTCGCGCGCGGCCGGACGGCCTGGCGGCTCGCGAGCCTGCTCACCACCGGCCAACTCCAGCTCGTGCTGCTCTCCGACGGCGACGTCGCGGCGCTGCGCGACGGGCGCGAGCCATTCGAGGCGTTCGGCCCGACCGAGCTCTGCGCCCTGTTCCGCTTCGGGCAGCACTGGCTGATCACCGGCCCGGACTTCCCCGACCACCACGCCTGGCAGGTGGTGGCGACGCTCACGGAACGTGCCGAGGACCTCGATCCGGCGGCGCCGGCAACGCCGGAGCACTGCCCGATCGACGTCCATCCGGGCGCGCTCGCCTACGCTGCGGGCGCGCCGCTGCCGCCGGCCCCAGAGCCCGACGATCACCACGACGCGGCCGATCGCCACCATCCGCGCCGGCATTGAAGCGCGCCGGCGCCACCTACGCCTCTTGCGGCTGCAGCGCCTGGGCGCTCGCCCGGTGGCGCTGGAACGCGGCCCAGCGCGCGATCACGTTGTGCGGCCGGCGGTCGCGCAGCACGCCCGAGCGCTCGATGATCTCGGCCACCGCCTCCTCCTGGCGATAGGCCATGAGGTGGATGCCGGCCACGCCCTCGATCTCGCGGATCTGCTGGATCAGCTCGATGCAGAGGCGCTTGCCTTCCTCGTGCTGCTTTGGCGCCTTCTCCAGCCGCTCGACGGTGGCGTCCGGGATGTGCACGCCCGGCACGTGCGAGCGGATCCAGCGCGCGGCCCTGGCCGAGGCGAGCGGGCCCACGCCCACGAGGATGAAGCCCTTCTCGTGCAGGCCGAGATCGCGCGCCCGGGCCATGAAGCGCTCCAGCATCAAGACGTCGTAGCAGTACTGGGTCTGGATGAACTGGGCGCCGGCGGCGATCTTCTTGGCGAGCCGCAGCGGGCGAAAGTCGTAGGGCGGGGCGAAGGGGTTCTCGGCCGCGCCGATGAAGAACTCCGGCGCCCTGGTGAGCGGCCGGCCCGAGAGCAGGCGGCTCTCGTCCCGCATGATCCGGACGGTCTCGATCAGCGCCATGCAGTCCAGATCGAACACCGGCTTCGCCTCGGGCTGATCGCCGCACTGCACGCCGTCGCCCGTGAGGCAGAGCACGTTCGCCACGCCCATGGCGGCGGCGCCCAGCAGGTCGCCCTGGATCGCGATGCGGTTCTTGTCGCGGCACGAGACCTGCATCACCGGCGCATAGCCGACCCGGGTGAGCAGCGCGCACACGCCCACGCTCGACATGTGGCAGTTGGCGCCCGAGCCGTCGGTGGCGTTGATGCCGTCGACCCAGCCGTCGAAGATCGAGGCGCGCTGGTAGACCTCCTGCGGGTCCGTGGAATCCGGCGGCGAGAGCTCGGCGGTGACGGCGAACTCGCCGGCGCGCAGGACGCGCTCGAGCCGGCCGCGCGAGGAATGGCCGGGCAGGGGGTCGAGCGGGGCGCCCGGGTCGAGCGGCCCCGGATCCACCATCTCCGGATGGGTCGGCCCTGGATTGAGCGGCCCCTGGTGGGGATGCCAGCCGTCGTTGCTCATCGCTCAGGCTGCCCGCTTGTGATCGGTGGGGCGCGCCGCGGCCGCGGGCGGCTCGGCGCCGGCGGCGCTGCCCGCAGCCGCCCGGTTGCGCAGGACCCGCAGCCACGCGGAGCGGCCCCACAGACGATGGTCGACCGGCTGCTGGACGCCCAGGATGGCGTCGCCCTCGCGCAGCCGCCGGCTGCCCTCGAACGCTTCCACCCAGACGCAGCGCATCTCGGGCACGACCTCGCAATGGCCGTCCGGGCGCACGCCGCCGCAGGGGCCGTTGCGCAGTCCCTTCGGGCAGTTCATCGGGCAGGAGAGGCCGGTCGAGCCGAGGATGCACTGGCCGCACATCCGGCAGTCGAACAGGAAGCCTTTGATGTGGCGCTCGACCGCCGCCGTGGGCGTCTCCAGGCGGTCGTAGCCGATCCGGCGCAGCAGCGGGTCGCAGGCGACCAGCACGCGCTCGAACACCCGATAGACGGCGTTGAGCGCCCGCGCGTGCCGGACCGACCAGAGACGGACCGCGTACATCAACTCTCCTTCCGGGGCGCGAGCGGCCCCCGCCGCGCCGCATCCAGCGGTGCCGATGGCGGCGGACGCTAGGCCGTCTCGGCACACGCAGATGTCGGCCAAGCGTCGCTTTCGATAACGCGCGCGACGCCGTCGCGGGGCCCGGAAGAGAGGAACGAGCCGGCTGCGATCCGAAGTGCCGCCGGCGAGCAGAGCGCGGCGGGCCGCGCTCTCAGCTGGTGAGGACGCCGATCGCGATCAGGATCGCGAAGCCGACCGGCAGGAGGAGCAGGCTCTTGTTCTTGAGCAGCGTGGCCATGATCACGTCTCCAGTGCGAGGCAGGGGTGGGGGGCAGCTCAGCTGGTGAGAATGCCGACCGCGATCAGGATCGCGAAGCCGACCGGCAGGATGAGCAGGGTCTTGTTCTTCAAGAGCGTGGACATCGATCTGGTCTCCCAAAGCGGAAGTCGGTGCGTGGGCAATCCGCCATCGCGGCTGCATCCCTGTAGTTAAAGGCTGCACGTCGCCGGCAGAATGCGACAATCTCGCCGTGCGGCATCCCGCCCTAGCGGCGCCGAATTCCGTAATGAGCTCAGCAGGTTGTTCGGCATGTCAGGCGATCGGGCCGGGTGGCGCGGGCTCGCCCGGCGCCGGCGCTTGCGTCGCGCCCGGCCTTGTTGTCGACTGCAGGCCGATCCAGAGCGCCACCGGGAGGGATGCGCCGTGCTGATCGAGGGCCCGAGCGGCATGGGCTTTCGCGAGATGAGCGAGAGCCGGCTCAGCACCTATCTTGCCGCGCTGCCGGACGTGGCGGCCCGGCTCGGGGGACGCCAGCTGCTCTGGCGGATCGAGGAGATCGCGAGCGAAAGCCCCAATCGCGTGTTCATCGTCGAGGGGCCGGGCGGCGACGTCTGCGTCAAGCAGGCCCTGCCCCAGAGCCGCCTCGGCAGCGACAGCTGGCCGCTCCCGCCCGAGCGGGCGACCTTCGAGGAGGCGGCGCTGACCCTGCACGGGCGCTTCGCCCCCGGCCTGGTGCCGCGGATCATCCACTACGATTCGGAGCTGTTCCTGATCGTCATGGAGCGGCTGCACCCGCACGTGGTCCTGCGCGACGGCCTGACCCAGGGCAAGACCTATCCGCGCTTTGTCGACCAGATCGCGCGCTTCATGGCCCAGACCCTGTTCTTCACCTCCGATCTCGGCATGCCGACGGCGGAGAAGAAGGAGCGCGTCGCCTTCTTCTGCGGCAACATCGAGGCCGGCCGCCTCAACGAGCAGCTGATCTTCACGGAGCCCTTCACCGGCAGCCGGCACAACCGCTGGACCTCGCCCCAGCTCGACGGTATCGCCGCCGAGATCCGCGCCGATGCCGAGCTCAAGCGCGCGATCTCGGCGCTCAAGCTCAGGTTCATGGCCGAGCTGCAGGCGCTCGTGCACGGCGATCTGCACACCGGCTCGGTCATGGTCACGCCGACCGACACCAAGGTGATCGACCTGGAGTTCGCCACCTTCGGGCCGATGGGCTTCGATCTCGGCCGCCTCGCCGGCTCGCTGCTCATGGCCTACTTCAGCCAGGACGGCCACGCCCGCCCCGACGCCCTGCGCGCCACCTCCGAGCGCTGGCTCCTGGAGGCGATCGAGCAGGTCTGGCAAGGCTTCCACGACCGCTTTGTGGCGCTCTGGCGCAGCGCTCGTACCGGCGATGCCTATCCCGAGGCGCTGTTCGAGGGAGCTGGCGGGACGGATTCGCTGCAAGAGGCGCAACGGGACTACATGCGGCGCCTGTTCGAGGACACGCTGCGCTTTGCCGGCGCCAACATCATCCGCCGCGTTCTCGGCCGCCAGCACCAGCCCGATTTCCAGCGCATCGAGGATCCCGACCGGCGCGCCGTCTGCGAGCGCCGCGCCCTCGTTCTCGCCCGCGAGCTGGTCAAGGACGCGCATTTCGTGACCGACATGGCGGAGGTCGCGGCGGTCGCGAAGGCGATCCGGTCGGGTGAGATCCCGAGTGACTGAGCTCGGCCGGCGGCGCTTCCTGAGCGGGCTGGGTGCGGTCGCCGCCCTGTCGCTCGCGCTGCCGGCGCGGCCGCTTCCTGCCCGCGCCCCCGCTGCGGCTGCCATCTATCAGCGCATCTGGGACGTCGATCAGGCGGGCAACGGCTTACCCGCGCTGCGCCCGGGCGAGGCGCGCGATCCGCGCCGCGGCTGGGTGGTGGTGCACGAGAGGGCGAGGGCCGATGCCGGGGCCCATCACCGCCTGTTCGATGACGTCTATATCCCCGAGCCCAAGCGGCTGACCTACGAGCTCGCCCGGCAGCTGTTCGACAGCTACCGGCTCGATCAGACCAAGCCCGACCGCACCACGCCCGAGCGCGCCCGCGAGACCCGGGCCCTGCTCGACGCCGTCGAGGCCAGCGGGCCGATGGCCGCAGCCCGGGAGCATCTGGAGCAGCTGCGCGATGCGGCGTTCTCCGACGCGGCCTGGCGAGCGCTCCTGCACGAGATCTGGTTCCGTCCCTTCGATGACGGCCGCAACCTGGATCTCTCCGGCTTCGAGCACGTGATGGTGGGCGAGCAGAAGCGCGGCACCGTGAGCGGCTATCACTTCTGGTACAAATACTGGCTCGACGATTCGGAGGATGCTCTCGGGGGCGACACCATCGAGTATCACGGCACCCGCTACGATGGCCTCGAAGCGATCGGCCACGACGTGCCGGAGATCGTCACGCTGGCGTATCGCTGGCATGCCCAGGACTTCGAGACCGGCGAGACGCGCCCGCTGTTCAAGCCGATCGGCGGCTTCTGGGTCGGCTGCAGCGTCGAGGGGCTGATGGCGCTGGGGACCTTGCGCTTCTTCGCGCGCGGCGCGGTCGAGGCGGAGATCAACGGCGTGCGCTACGCGCTGGAGCTGCACCGCAGCCCGGACGGCCGGAGCGTTCGGACCTTCTACCCGCGCCTGCTCGGCCTTGCCTGAGCCGCCCGGGCCTCAGGAGCCCGGCTTGCCGCGGATGGTGACCGTGGTCCACTCGTCGACCACCCGCACGCGCTCGGGATTGGCCGCGACCAGCAGGTGGAACTGCCGCTCGCCCGCGGCCGCGCCGCCCTCGAGCAGCGGCACCCGGACCTCGCCGCGCGTGCTGCCGGCGGGAATGGTGAGCAGGCCGTCCTGCGGCTCGTAGTGCACGCCCTCCTGCGCCGCGCCGTCCACGGTCGAGAACACGACCCCGAGCGGCGCCTCGAGGGCGTCGGTGAGCTCGAGCGTGAAGACCACCTCGCGGGCACTCGGGTCGACCGCGGGTTCTGCGACGACTTTGAGCACCGGGGCGCCTGGCGTCGCGGCGGCGCCCGCGTCGTCATCGGCCTCGCTCTGGGCACGAGTGAGCGCGGCGGGACGCGCGAGTGCCGCGGCCGCCATGGCCTCCGAGGGACCCGCCGCCGGCGCAGGTGGCTCGGCCGCCGCGACGCCGCCCTCGCGCCCGACCACGCGGTCGCGGTCGATCCAGACCAGCTCCGCGCCCGCCCGGAGTGCCATGCGCCCGTCCTGCCAGCCGGCGAAGGCGCCGCTCACTGTGGCGCCGTCCGCGGTTCTGACCTCGACGCGCGTGAGCTCGCTTTTCGGGATCTGCTGGATGCCGCCGATCGTGCGCCGCACGGTCAGCGTATTGCGGGTCGCCTGGATGATCTCGCCGGGCACCGCCGTCCCGTCCGAGAGCACGAAGCGAGGCTCGGCGAGCGCTGCCGTCGCCACGAGCGCCGCGAGCGCGACGGCCAGCGCGACGCCCGCGCGCGACGCCACGGCTACGGCCCTCGTCATCGCTGCTGCCCCAGGCTCGCCTCGGCCGGTTTCATGCGCTGCCAGCCGGGCACGGCGGCCTTGAGATCGACCTGCTGCCATTTCGGGTGGTAGGGCGCCTGCTTGAGGCGATCGAACTCGGCGAAGAAGCGGTCCACGAAGCGCTCGACACTGGCGTAGCGAGGGTGGTCTGACGGCCAGTTGTAGGCGGCCATGACCGCACCCACGGCAAGCGTCGGGATGGTCTGCCCCGCCGGAATCAGCGCCGGGTAGGAATCGCCCCGCAGCTGCGCCGGCACATAGGCCGCCTCGACCCGCTCCGCCGGCACGGGCAGGAGCCGCAGCCCGTCACCGGCGTCGACGCTGGTGACCAGCCCTAGCGGCTGCCCGCCCACGAACACCAGCGCGTCGATCTCGCCGCCCCGCAGCCGCTCCAGGGCCTCGGGCTCGGGCCAGGTCGTCACCTCGACCTCGAGCCCCAGCTCGTCGAAGACGATGCTCGCGGTCATGAAGGTGCCGCTGCCCTCGGTGCCGAAGTTGACGCGCCGGCCGGCGAGCTCGTCGATCGAGGCGATCTCGTCCCGGGCGAGGACGTGGACCTCCTCCTCGTACAGCTTGGCAATGTAGCGGATCTTGTCGTCGATCGCCGGCAGCACCTCCGCACGCCGGTAGAAGTCCAAAACGTCCGACTGCACGATCGCGATGTCGATGCCGCGCAGGAACAGCAGGTCCTCGATGTTGCGCACCGACCCCTTGCCGATCACCGGCAGGATCCGCAGCTCGTAGCCCTGATCCAGCGCGTCGGCGAGATCCGCGGCGATGCGCACGTAAGTGCCGCTGATCCCGCCGGAGATCAGCCCGACGGTGGCGCCGTTGACCAGCCCGCGCTGCTGGGCGATCTCGTCCGCCGCGACGTCGCCTCGATCGGGGATTGGCGCGCCGAGCGCGCCCGCGAGAGCAAGCAGACCGACAAGGAGGCGCATCAAGGCCGTATCTCCAAATGAGTTTTCTGGCCGTTCTAACGGCATAATGAAGAAACTTTCTGTTCCGATCAATCTTAAATTGATACGCCGGAGGCACTTGCCTCGGTCGCGGTCCGCTTGCGCCGCCGGCCTATATCTGCAGCAATGGCGCGCAGCATGAGCATGGGGCAGGCGGCCGTGAGCGCTGAACTTCGCATCGCCATCGCGCAGACCAACCCGACGGTCGGCGACGTCCCGGGCAACCTGGAGCGGATCCGCCGGCAGCGCGCGGAGGCGGCGGCGGCCGGCGCGGATCTCGTGGTGTTTCCCGAGATGGTCGTGGTCGGCTATCCGCCCGAGGATCTGGTCCTCAAGGCCGCGCTCCAGGCGGAGGCACGCCGCGCGGTCGAGGCCCTGGCCGCGGAGACCGCCGATGGCGGCCCGGCGCTGATCGTGGGGGCGCCCTGGGTCGAGGCGGGCCTGCTCTACAACGCCGCCCTGCTGCTCGCCGGCGGCCGGGTCGTGACGCAGCGCTACAAGCACGAGCTGCCGAACTACGGCGTGTTCGACGAGAAGCGCGTGTTCGCCGCCGGCCCGGTCCCCGGCCCGATCCCGTTCCCGCTGCCGGGCGGCGAGATGGTGCGCCTGGGCGTCATGGTCTGCGAGGACCTCTGGACGCCGGACGTCGCCGAAGGCCTCGAGGAATCCGCGGCCGAGATCCTGATCGTGATCAACGGCTCGCCCTTCGAGCACGACAAGCAGGACACCCGGCTCAACATCGCGGTCGCGCGCGTGGCCGAGACCGGCCTGCCGCTGATCTACGCGAACCAGGTCGGCGGCCAGGACGAGCTGGTGTTCGACGGCGCCTCGTTCGTGCTCGGTGCCGACCACCGGCTCAAGGCTCTCGCGGCGAGCTTCGAGGAGGACCTGCTGCTCACCCGCTGGCGTCGCGGCGAGGACGACCGCCTGGGCTTCGTCGAGGGGCCGATCCGCACGCCGGAGACCGGGCTCGAGGCGATCTATCGGGCGTTGGTCCTGGGCCTGCACGACTACGTCGAGAAGAACCGCTTCCCGGGCGTGGTGCTCGGGCTCTCGGGCGGCATCGATTCCGCGCTCTCCGCCGCGGTGGCCGTGGACGCGCTGGGCGCGGAGCGCGTGCACGCGCTCATGATGCCTTCGCGCTACACC
>CAZXYL010000690.1:0-2108 GCA_964644915.1 uncultured Geminicoccaceae bacterium | reverse complement strand
TCGACGCCCTCGAAGATCTCCGGCTCCAGTCGGCGGCTGTCGGCGCGGATGCGTTCGAGCTGCTCGTGCTCCGGCAGCAGGTTGTTGCCGAAGAAGAATCGGTCCAGCGCTCGCACCTTGTAGCCCTGGGCGAGCAGCATCGGCACCAGCGTCGTGCCGATGTACCCCCCTGCACCCGTGACGAGGACGCGTTCCATTTCCATATCCTTCGTGAAGTCTGATCAGGGATAGCGGAAGACCGTCGGCAGCTCACGAAACAGCGGCAGGCTGCGATCCTTGTCCGACAGTATCACCTCGTGGGACGCGATCGGCCACGCGATCGCCAGATCCGGATCGTCCCAGCGTATGCCCGTCTCCAGTTCCGGCGCGAAGTAGGCGTCGACCTTGTAGGTGAGCTCGGTGTCCGGCTCGAGCGTCAGGACGCCGTGCGCGAAGCCGCGGGGGCAGAGCATCTGCTTGCCGTTGGCGGCGCTGAGCTCGACCATGACCCAGCGGCCGAAAGTCGGCGAGCCGAGCCGGCAGTCGACCGCGACGTCGACCACGGCGCCGCGCAGCACGCGCAGAAGCTTGGCCTGCGTTGCCGGGGACTTCTGGAAGTGCAGGCCGCGCAGGGTGCCGCGCTGGGTTGAGAACGCGTGGTTGTCCTGGACGAAATCGATCTTGATCCCGGCCTCGGCGAGCGCGCGCTTGTTGTAGACCTCGGAGAAGAAGCCGCGGTGATCGCCGTAGCGAGCCGGCGTGATCACTTTGACTTCCGGAATGTCGGTCGCGCGAACGTCCATGGGGATCGAGACGGCTCGTGCCGGCGGCTAAGAGGCCGCCGCCTTCTGCGCCCCGGCGCCCAGCACGCGGCGCTCGATCGTCTGCCAGGCCGCGAGCGCCTCGCTCTCCGGCAGTTCGACGTCGTCCATGCTCAGGACCTGTCCGGGCTCGACCCGGCGCCGGACGCGCATGTCCTGGGCGAGGCAGATCGGTACGTGGCCCGGGCGGTCGGCGATGTTGACGCAGATCCCCCGCAGCTCGAAGCTGCCGCAGCCACGCGCGATGGTCTCGCCCGGCCGGAGCGCGCGCTTGGCCACGCTGGCCACGCTGATCCGGGGCGTCCTGCCGTTGTTGAGCAGCGGCCGCTGCTGGCGCACGACCTGTTCGATGGTCTTGAACGCCTCGAGATGCACGAGGCAGAAGTCGCGGATCAGGACGTAGTAGGGGCCTTCGCCCATCTTGAGATTGCGGAGCGCGGTCGCCTGGCGCTCGTCGTGCCGGGCGACGACGAACACCCCGTGCTGCAGGCCGATGTCCACGATGTACTCGCTGATCGGATGGCCGAGCCGTTCCGCGACCGGGGCGAGCTCCTTCGCGGCCTGCTTGAGATCGCCGGTCGCAAGGCCGATCAGCTCCTCCTGGGCGATCCCGCCCCCCAGCCCGTTCGCCACCAGGCACTGCTCGATCTGCACCTTGGTGCCGTCGGTGAACGAGGTCACCATCTCGATCGAGTAGTTCTGCCGCCCCGCCCAGTAGCGCATCTCGTCCGGGTTCGGGTTGCGGTTCAAGAACGCCTTCATGTTGCCGTAGACCAGGGGCGCGAAGCCCATGGCGACGACGTCCTCGTGCAACGCGGCGAGGCTGCCGGGCTGGTCTCCCTCCGCCTCGCTGAGCAGCCCGCGGTCGACGAAATGCGAGCCGATCGTCGCGTGGAACTCGGCGTTCAGGGTGACCACGGGCTTGCCGGCATCGAGCACCCGGCCGAGGGTGGTCGCCGCGTAGATCGTATCGCCGGTGCACTCGAACACCAGATCGCTCGCCTCGATCAGATCGTCCAGCGCGCCGGTCAGCGCGTCCTGGCGGGGGAACTCGGGGCATCGGTCCAGCGGCCGGCGGGTCAGCACCTTGGCCAGCCGGTACCCCTTGCGCCGCTCCAGCTCGTACACGAAATGGCGGGCGACGAAGCCCGTGCCGATGATGCCGATGCTGAGTTCCCGACCGTCTCTCATCACGCCGCCAGACCAGGTTGATCGGACCAGACGGCGCCATCATCCGCGCGTCTGGTTGCAAAAGCGTATCCTCCGGCACCCCGCGCCCGGCTCGCCGACGGTCGCACACGACCGAAA
>CAZXYL010000689.1:0-4654 GCA_964644915.1 uncultured Geminicoccaceae bacterium | reverse complement strand
ACCGCGATGCGCGTCGCCTCCTCGAGCGGGTAGCCGTAGGCCCCGGTGCTGATCGAGGGGAAGGCGAGTGTCTCGACCTTGTTGACTGCAGCCAAGCGCAGCGCGTTGCGATAGCACGACGCCAGCAGCTCCGCCTCGCCGCGATCGCCGCCGTGCCAGCGCGGCCCCACGGTGTGGATGACGTAGCGCGCCGGCAGCCTGTAGCCTTTGGTGATGCGCGCCTCGCCGGTCGGGCAGCCGCCGACCTGGATGCATTCCTCGAGCAGCTCGGGCCCGGCGGCACGATGGATCGCGCCATCCACGCCGCCGCCGCCCCGCAACGACTCGTTCGCCGCGTTGACGATGGCGTCCACCTCTTGCTTCGTGATGTCGCCCTCGACCACGGTCATCCGCTCAGCCATGGCTCACCTCACGCATCGTCCAGATCGAGCACGATCTTGCCGGTCCGCTCACGCCCGATCAGAAGCTCCACCGCGCGCTTCGCTTCCTTCAGCGGCAGAACCTCGGAGACATGCGGCCGGATCAGGCCCTCGGCGTACCAGCGCAGCAGCTCCTCGAAGCCCGCGTGCACCCGCGCGGGGTCGTGCCGGCGATAGCTGCCCCAGTAGAAGCCCAGCGCATGCGCGTTCTTGATCAGCAGGATGTTGGCCGGGATCTGCGGCACCTCGCCACTCGCGAAGCCGACGATCAGGATCCGCCCCTCCCAGGCGATGCTCTTCAGCGATGCCTTGAAGATCTCCCCGCCCACGGGGTCGAAGACGACGTTGGCCCCGCGCTCGTGCGTCTGCGCCTTGATGCGGGTGGCCACGTCCTCGCTTGCGGTATCGATCCCGGCATCGGCCCCGTGCTCGCGCGCGACGTGGACGCGCTCGGCGCCGCGCGCGGTGGCGATCACGGTGGCGCCCAGCGCCTTGCCGCACTCCACGGCGGCGAGCCCGACCCCACCCGCGGCACCGTGCACCACCAGGGTCTCGCCGGGCTGTAGCCGGGCCGCCCAGGTGAGGGCGCCGTGCGCGGTGCCATAGGCGATCGCGAACCCCGCGGCGGTGGCGTAGTCGATGATATCCGGCAGCCGCACGACCTGGCTGGCGGGCACCAGCGCCTCCTGGGCGAAGCCGCCGAAGGGCAGCGTCGCCATGACACGCTCACCGGGCGTGAAGCCCGCGACGCCCTCACCGCAGGCCTCGATCTGGCCCGCGACCTCCATGCCCGGGACGAAGGGCAGCGGCGGCTTCTCCTGATACTGTCCCTTGAGCATCAATATGTCGGCGAAGTTCAGCCCCGCCGCGCGCACCCGCAGGCGGACCTCGCCCGGCCCCGGGCTCGGCGTGGGCAAGTCTTCCAGCCGCAGCCCTGGCGGGCCGACCAGCTCGTGGCAGACGACCGCGCGCACAGCCCCCTCCGATGCTCGACGCTCGAGTTTACTCGTGAAGCGACTCGGGTGTGAAGTGCCGGGACCGAGCGGCTCGGGCGATCAGCCCTTCTTGCGGGGGCCGTAGCCCGTCATCTTCTGGCGCACGCGCTCGATCTCGTCATCGGGGAGGATAGGAGGCCCGCCGAGCTGGAGCGTGTAGACGTACTGCCGCGCCAGCGTCTCGACCTCGACCGCGAGCCACAGCGCCTTCTTGAGATCGGGCCCGGTCGCGATCATGCCGTGGTGCGCGAGCAGGCATGCGCTCCGGCCGTCCAGCGCCGCCAGCGCATTCTCCGACAGCTCCGCCGTGCCGAAGGTGGCATAGGGCGCGCAGCGGATCGAGCTGCCGCCGGCGGCGGCGACCATGTAGTGCAGCGCCGGAATGTCGCGGCCCATGATCGCGAGCACGGTGGCAAAGGTCGGGTGCGCGTGCACGATCGCGCCCACGTCGGGCCGCGTGCGCATGATGTCGCGATGAAAGCGCCATTCGCTCGAGGGCGCCAGCTCGGCCTCGTACGAGCCGTCGTCGCGCAACAAGACGATGTCTGCAGGCGCGGTCTCGTCGTAGGGCAGGCCGGTCGGGGTGATCAGCAGCCCGCCCTGGACCCTTGCGCTCACGTTGCCGGACGTGCCCTGGTTGATGCCGAGCGCGTTCATTCTCAGGCACGTCTCGATGATCTCGCGGCGCAGCTCCTCGCCGCCCGCGCCTGCCTGCAAGCCTGCCATCGCTTCTGCCCCCCGAACACTTCTGCGGATGCTGGTCCGCTACCCCGGCTCCTCCGGCTGGCGCCGGCGCGGCCGGTGCAGCTCGAGCAACAGCTCGTACACCGATCCGAGCGCCTGATCGAGCGGCTCGGCCGCCTCGAGGTACGGTTCGACCCAGTGCGCGCTGCCCTCGGACAGGCTGCGGTACTGCCCGAGGGCTGTCGCCGCGAACTGCGCCGCACCGGCGGCCGCCGCATCCTCGCGCCCGAGCGTCCGCGTCGGCGCGCCGACGCAGGCGGCGACGATCTGGCGCAAGACCGGGCGGCGGGCGCCCGCGCCTGCCAGCCTGACCTCCTTGGGCCGGTAGCCCAGGGCTTGGTAACCCGCGCGCGCGGCAAATCCCAGCGCTTCGTAGACCGCCCGCATCAGATCGTAGAAGGAGGTCCGATCCGAGAGCCCGACGTGCTGTCGTCGGACGTGCGGCTCGGCCGACGAGGCGAACAGCAGCGCGCCCGGCTCCGCATCGCCCGCCTTGCGTTCGAGCAGGGCGGCGAGCTCGTCCCCGGAGATGCCGATCAGCCCCAGATCCGCGAGCAGCTGCTCGCCGATCCCGGCCAGCCAGTCGATGCCGGGGGTCGTGAGCGCGGGCGTGGCCAGCTCGCAGAACCCCTCGCCGCCCCCGACCGGCACGATCGAGGCGGCCGGCCCTGCCGCAGGCAACCGTGCCATTTGCGGACCCCAGCGCATGTGCACGGGCACCGGTCCCAGGACCGAGCAGCCGCAATCGGCGGCGGCACCCGGCAATCCGGCCGCCAGCGCCGCGCTGACCGGCTCGGGCGGGGCCAGGACCACCGGGGTGCCCTCGTACAGCCCCGTGGCGGCCGCAGCCGCCGGCAGGAGCGCGCCCTGGTGCCGGATCCCGTCCACGATCTCCGGCAGGAGCCGTGCCGCCTCGTGGAGTTCCAGCAGCTCGAGCACGCCGGGGTCGTAGGTGCCGCGGCGCGGGTCGCCGTACGCGGCGACCGCCTCGCAGGGATCGGTCGCCCGCTCGCCCGTGCAGCAGAAGTAGAACCAGTCCTTGACGTGCAGGACGCTCGCCGCCGCCTCGATCAGCTGCGGCCGATGCCGCTGCAGCCAGGCGAGCTGCGCGCTCTGCAGCGAGGCGCTGAGCGCGGTGCCCGTGATCTCGACCACCGCAGGTCCGGCCGGGGAGCGCGCCCAGTCGGCGACGATCGCCGCGGCGCGGGCGTCGGGCCCGAGCAGGGCGGCGCCAACCGGATCGCCGTCCTCGTCGATCAGCCAGCTGCCGCCGGCCTGCCCGGTGATCGAGAGCGCGACCGTGCGGCGCCCGAGATCGGGCACCCGCTGCGCCAGCAGCCGCATGGCTCTCGCCGCGGCCTGCCAGGCTTCCGCCATGTCCTGCTCGACGCCGCCATCGGGCAGCCTGCTCGCGCCGAGCGAGGCGGCCGCGATGCCGAGCTGTCGCCCCGCGTGATCGAAGGCCACGGCCCGCACCTCCGAAATCCCGGCGTGCAGACCGATCAGGACGTCGCTCGGATGGGCCACCGGTGCTCCTTTGGCCGTGTCGTTGCTCGAGACGACGAGTGCGGCCCCGTCGCGGCTTGCCGATACCCTACGGCGTCCGATTTAACAGCTTGCTGACGCTGCCGGCCCGACCGGCATCGACCGCAGCATGCCACCGCTCAGCCACGGATCGTCCGCATGACCGAGCCCACCTTCTGCTCCGGGATGGCCGAGGTCGCGTCCCGCTACGACGGTTTCCTCGTCGATCAGTGGGGCGTGCTGCACGACGGCACCACGCCGTATCCCGGTGCGATCGCGTGTCTCGAGCGGCTGCGCGCCGTCGGCAAACGCGTCGTCCTGCTCAGCAACTCCGGCCGGCGGGTCGAGCTCAACCGCAGACGACTGGAGACCCTGGGGTTCCGAGGCGATCTGTTCGAGGCGGTGCTCACCTCGGGCGAGGTCGCCTGGCGCGCGCTCGAGGACCGCAGCGATCCTTTCTTCGCCGGGCTCGGCCGCCGCTGCGTGATCTGGGCGGAGACCGACGATCGCTCGATCGCGCACGGCCTCGATCTGGAGCTGGTCGAGAGCATGGACGACGCCGACTTCGTCCTTCTAACCGGGACGCCGAAGGGCAGCGTCCTCGAGGACTTCTTGCCCGGTCTGCAGCAGGCACGCGCGCGCGGGCTGCCGCTCGTGTGCTCCAATCCCGACGTCGTGGTGGCAGGCGCCGAGGGCCTGGCCATGGCGCCGGGCGCGGTGGCGCGGCACTACGCGGCCCAGGGCGGCCGGGTCGGGTTCACCGGCAAGCCGCACGCCCCGATCTACCGCCTCTGCCTCGAGCTGCTGGCGCCGCTGCCGCCCGAGCGCATTCTGGCGGTGGGGGATTCGCTGGAGCACGACATTGCGGGCGGGGCCGCCGCAGGTCTCGAGACCGCGTTCGTGATGGGGGGAATCCACGCCGCCTCGTTCGATCTCGAGCGCGGCGGCGAGGCCAACAGGCCGGCGCTCGAG
>CAZXYL010000688.1:0-3000 GCA_964644915.1 uncultured Geminicoccaceae bacterium | reverse complement strand
TCCTGGATCTTGTGCATGCCGAGGATGCCGACCTGCGGCGGGTTGAGGATCGGCGCGCTCATGAGCGAGCCGTAGACGCCGCCGTTGGAGATCGTGAACGTGCCGCCGGTGAGCTCATCCATGCCGAGCTTGCCGTCTCGCGCGCGTTTGCCGAGCTCGTTGATCTCCTTCTCGAGATCGGCGAACCCCTTGCGGTCGGCATCGCGCACCACGGGCACGACCAGGCCCGACGGCGTGCCGACCGCGACCCCGACGTCGTAGTGGTACTTGTAGACGATCTCGTCGCCGTCGATCTCGGCGTTGACCGCAGGGAAGGCCTGGAGCGCGTTGACCGAAGCCTTGACGAAGAACGACATGAAGCCGAGGCGGACGCCGTGCTTCTTCTCGAAGCCGTCGCGGTAGCGCTGGCGCATGGCCATCACCGCGCTCAGGTCGGCTTCGTTGTAGGTGGTCAGGATCGCCGCGGTGTTCTGCGCCTCCTTCAGGCGCTCGGCGATGCGGCGGCGCAGGCGGGTCATCTTGACCCGTTCCTCGCGCCCGGCCGGCGCCTCGCGGCGCGCTTCCCGGGCCGGTTGCGGCGCCGGTTCCGGCCGGCGCTCCGATCGCTCGGCCGGCGGCACCGCGCGCGTCGGCTCGGGCGTCGCCTCGCGCGGCCGCCCGCTCGGCGCGGCCGAGGCCCGCGCCACGGGCTCCGCCCCCCGCTCGGCCTGGGCCGGCGGGCCGTCGCCCTTCTGCTTCTCCACGGCTGCCAGGACGTCGCCCTTGGTGATGTTGCCCTTGGGGCCGGTCGGCGTGACCGCGGCGGGATCGACCCCGTACTCCTCGAGCAGCTTGCGCACCGCGGGCGAGAGCGCGCCGTCGCCCCGGCGGGTTTCCGTCTCCTCCTCGGGCTCCTCGTCCGCCTCTCCTGCGGTCTCGCGCGCAGCGGCGGGCCGTGCCTTCGCGGGCTCGGGAGCCGCCTCCCGGGCGCCGGCGCCGGCCTCGTCGATCGAGCCGAGGACGGCCCCGACCTCGACCTCGCCGCCTTCCTCGACCACGATCTCCGACAGGCTGCCGCTCGCCGGCGCGTTCAGCTCCAGCGTCACCTTGTCGGTCTCGAGCTCCACGATCGGCTCGTCGGCGTCGACCTGATCGCCAACCTGCTTGAACCATTTGGCGACCGTGGCCTCGGTGACGGATTCGCCGAGGGTCGGCACCCGGATCTCGACGCTCATGCCCCTGCCTCGTTTCCCCCTAGGCCGTGCCCGCGGCCGTCGCCCGGTCGCCGGTCAGAGCCATTTCGATCAGCGTGGACTGCTCGCGCACGTGCTGATGATGGACGCCGGTCGCCGTGGACGCCGCGGGCGGGCGCCCGGCATAGCTCGGTCGGGTCTGGCGCATGCCGAGCTCTTCCAGAATGGCCTCGATGCGCGGCTCGACGAAGAACCAGGCGCCCATGTTCTGCGGCTCCTCCTGGCACCAGACGATCTCCGCCCGCTTGGGATAGCGGATCAGCTCCTCCTTGAGGACCTCGGCCGGGAAGGGCGCCAGCTGCTCCAGCCGGACCAGAGCGACCACGTCATCCAGCCCGAGCTCCTCACGTCGCTGCAGCAGCTCGTAGTAGATCTTCCCGCTGCACAGGACAATGCGCCCGACCTCGCGATCGAGCTGCGAGGGGGGGCGCTCGTACATCACCCGATGGAAGCTCGAGCCCGGCCCCATGTCCTCGAGCGCCGAGACGCAGCGCCGGTGCCGCAGGAGCGACTTCGGCGTCATCACGATCAGGGGCTTGCGGAAATCCCGGTGCAGCTGCCGGCGCAGGGCATGGAAGTAGGACGCGGGCGTCGACGGATAGACGACCTGGATGTTGTTCTCGGCGAAGAGCTGCAGGAAGCGCTCGAGCCTGGCCGAGCTGTGCTCCGGCCCCTGGCCCTCGTAGCCGTGCGGCAGCAGGCATACCAGCCCCGACATGCGCAGCCACTTGGCCTCGCCCGAGGAGATGAACTGGTCGAAGTAGACCTGGGCGCCGTTGGCGAAGTCGCCGAACTGCGCCTCCCACAGCACGAGCGCCGTGGGGTCGGCCAGCGAGTAGCCGTATTCGAAGCCGAGCACGCCCTCTTCGGAGAGGAAGCTGTCGACCGCCTCGAACCGCCCCTGCTCCGGGTCCAGGTGCATCAGGGGGACGCGACGCTCTTCGGACTCCTGGTCGTAGAGGATCGCGTGGCGCTGCGAGAAGGTGCCGCGGCCCGAATCCTGACCCGAGAGGCGCACGGCGAAGCCCTCGCGCAGCAGCGTGCCGAAAGCGAGGTGCTCGGCGGTCGCCCAGTCGATGTTGCGGCCTTCCTCGATCGCCTTGCGTCGCTGGCCCATGAGGCGCTGCAGCTTGCGATGAATGCGAAAGCCTTCCGGCACCTCGGTCATCGCGAGGCCGACCTCGCGGATCAGCTCCAGCGGCGCGCTGGTCTTGCCGCGCTCGTAGGTCTGTGGCGCCCGCGACAGGCCGCTCCAGGCGCCCTCCAGCCAGTCGGCCTTGTTCATCTTGTAGCCGGAGGACGCCTCGTGCGCCGCGCTCAGCTGCTCCCGGAAGGCGTCGTACATGGCCTGCGGATCGTCGGGCCCGATCACGCCCTCGTCGGCCAGGCGCTGGGCGTAGACCTGGCGCGTGGTCGGATGCTCGGCGATGCGCCGGTACATGAGCGGCTGGGTGAAGCTCGGCTCGTCGGCCTCGTTGTGGCCGTGGCGCCGGTAGCACCAGAGATCGATGACGACGTCCTTCTTGAAGCGCTGCCGGAACTCGGCCGCGAGCACCGCCACCTGCACCACGGCCTCGGGGTCGTCGCCGTTGACGTGGAAGATCGGCGCCTGCACGCCGCGGGCGACGTCGGAGGGATAGGGCGAGGAGCGCGCGTAGGCGGGGCTGGTGGTGAAGCCGATCTGGTTGTTCACGATCAGATGGATCGTGCCGCCGGTGCGAAAGCCCCTGAGCTCCGACATCTCGAAGCCTTCGTGCACCACCCCCTG
>CAZXYL010000687.1:0-3022 GCA_964644915.1 uncultured Geminicoccaceae bacterium | reverse complement strand
TTGTCGCTGGTGAGACCCGTATCCGGCTTGACCGGACTGGGCAGGCGCTCCACCGGCTCGATGCGAGAATCCAGCCCGGTCTCGATCGCCGCGACCAGGACCTTGCGCACGAACGGCGAGGCGGCGTTGAAGTGCAGTCGCATGTCGGAACGGCTCCGTTTGGGCCTGGGTTGGGGAGCACGATTGCCGAAACCCCCGGTCCTTCACGAGACGGATATGTCGGGCCCGCTCGGCGATGATCGGTGCATCCGGTCCGGGCACCAATATCAACATCGAATGTGATACCGATCACTTCGCGGCCCAACAAGAGGAGCGAGCTTCCCCGGACCGAACTGAAATGGGGTCTACTCCGATGGCACACTATCATCTTGGGCGCAGCCTCAGTATTGCAGCCCTTACGAGCGCGGTCCTGCTCGCCAGCCTGAACACCTCCCTGGCCCAGCCGCCGCACGTCATGCCCTTCCGGTCCGACAAAGGCGCTGCCGACGACTGGACCAGCGACATGTATCGGGATGCGGAGCCACTTCCCATGCCGGCGTTGCGGGATTGGGATGCCCCGCAAGCCGCAACGCTGGTGCCGCAGCTCCGCTTAGGCGGGTCGGAGTCGTCGCCGTCAGTAACGCTCAGAGAAGAGCCGGACGATTCCGCTGGCAAGCTCCTCTACGAGCCGGACGACGAGGAATGGGAGGCGCAAGCCGAGGACGCGCTCGAACCCCTCCCGGAGCTGCAGGCGCTCCATGAGGATGGCGCCGTCTTCACTCACAGCCGCGTGTTCCCGAACCCGGTGTTGTCTGCCGTTCCGTATTCGCTGATCGGGAAACTGTTCATCCACGATGAAGAGATGTGTCCCGGGAAGCCCTGCACCTGCTCAGGCGCGGTCATTCAAAGACGTCTGGTCCTGACCGCCGCCCATTGCCTTTACTCGTTCCAAGGAGCACAGCCACGCTTATTCCAAAGGATTCGATTTGTTCCAGCGTTCGACCGCGGCCAGGCGCCTTTCAGCAGCTGGCTCGGCCTCGCCGCGATCGTGGCGCCAAGCTACAAGGAGGAGGGCAGCTTCCCTCCGCCCTACACGAGCGACTTCGGGATCCTGGTCGTCCGCGATCAGGTGGTGAACAATCAGCGGAAGGCGATCGCCGAGGTCGTCGGGGGCTGGTTGGGGTGGCGGACGTTTGCTGCCGTCGACAACCACGTCTCGATTTTCGGGTATCCGGGCAACCTCGATGGTGCCAAGCGGTTGCAGCGCACCGACGCTCAGATGTTCCGCGAAGTATTCCCCAATGCGGCCGAGTTCGGCACGTTCCAGGGAGGCGGCTCGAGCGGCGGTCCGTTCATCGAGAACTTCGGGATCGCGGCCAACGGACAGCCGCCAAACGGCAACCGGGTGGTCGGCGTGATGTCGTATGGCTACGATCGCGGACCCGATGTACCGCGCCTGGCCGGCACTTCGGGCCTGAATGAGGAGTTCGCGGAGATCTTCCGCGCGGCCTGCGCAAGCCGGCCCGGCAATTGCCAGCTCCCGACCACGGTCGTGTCCGAGCATGTGGCTCAGAGGTCGACCGGCCAATCCGCGTGGCAGCAGCGGCGCAGCTGATCGATCCTTCGACGCTGCCGAGATTCGTGATGCTGCCGGTCGGGCTCCAAGCGAGTCCGGCCGGCAGCGACGTGCACGTCACGCCTCACCCGTCCCGGCCCGGTCGGCCTCGTAGCGCCGCCGCGTCTCCTCGTCCGGCGGGTAGAGGCCGAAGGTCGGTCGGCCGGCCTTGACCTGGTCCAGCACCCAGGCCTCGAAACGCTCCTGCTCCGCGGCCTCGCGCGCGACCTCGTCCGCCAGATGGCGCGGGATCACCACCACGCCCTCGCCGTCGCCCACCAGCACGTCGCCGGGGTAGACCGGCACGCCGCCGCACCCGATCGGCACGTTCATGTCGACCGCACAGTGCCGGTGGAAGCTCGCGGGCGGGGCCGCCGCGCCGATGAACACCGGCATCGCGAGCCCCGCCACGCTCGGCGTGTCGCGCATGCCGCCGTCGGTGACCATGCCGGCCACGCCCCGCCGCTCCAGCCGGTGCATCAGGATGTCGCCGCCGGACGCCGCGCTGGTATCCTGCCGGCAGTCCGCGATCAGCACCGCGCCGGCCGGGCTCTCCTCGATCGCGCGCCGCTGCGGATGCGCCCGGTTCTCGTACTCCGGAGGGCCGTTCAGATCCTCGCGCGCCGGGATGTAGCGCAGCGTGAACGCCTCGCCGACCATCACCGGCGTCTTGTCGTGGTTGAGCCGGAAGACGCCCTGGATGAAGGCGTTGCGCAGGCCACGCTTGAACAGCACGGTGCACAGCGTCGCCGTGCTCGTCTGCTGCAGGAGCCGCCGGGTCTCCTCGGACAGTCCAGCCATGCTTCGCCCCCGCCTGATCGCCGCCCCGGGCGATCATGGGCCAGGCGGGTTGCCGAGGAAAGAGGCGTCGTCGGTTCGAGTTGCTCTCCGCAGAATGGCCCCTACGCAATATTGTTGAAAAAGAGATGCCGGCCGATCGTCCTTGCGGGCGCTTTGCCCCTTGACCAGTCGGGGAAGACGTCGTTCTGGTGGTAGTGATCCGAGCCTTCCGTCGGATCCGGTAACGTGCCCTCCACCGCTCGCTCGGCGATCTCTAGGCATTCCAGGAAGGCGGCGTCGGTCCGGTCGACGCGTTCGAGGAGTGCTCGATTGGGGTCGCCCGGGTTCCAGCAGGAGAACTGCTTCGGCTTGCGGCAAACCTCCTCGACCGTTGCCCCGAAGCGCTCGGGCCGACCATGCCTGACGCGGTTGAGCACGACCGCGGCCACGGCTTCCTTGCCGAGCCGAGGCTCCCCGCGCGCCTCGCCCCACAGGGTCCGGGCAAGCGGATCGATTGCCATTGCCCGTGCGCCGGGCGCGGCCGCCGCTGCCCCCGCACTCGGCCGGGCTCGGGGCGATGCGTCCTTAGTGGCACCGGCAGAGCTTGGCGGCTCTCCACCAGCGCGATCGGGAAAGATGCCGGTCACC
>CAZXYL010000686.1:0-2253 GCA_964644915.1 uncultured Geminicoccaceae bacterium | reverse complement strand
TGGAAGGTCACCATCTCCCTGGCACCCACACGGGCCGCGAACTCGAACGCGTGGCGGTACGTGCTGTGCCCCCAGCCGATGCAGCCGCGGTACTCCTCGTCGGTGAACTGGGTATCGTGGATCAACAGATCGGCGCCCGCCGCCAGATCCCAGCCCGAAGTCCATTCCGGCTCGAGCCAACGGCCGTCCCGCAGCCCCAGTGCGGGCTCGTGATCGGGCAGGTAGACGACGGCCCGGCCCTGCTCCTCGATCCGGTAGCCCACGGTCGGGTTCGGATGGCAGACCAGGGCGGTGTGCACCCGGAACGGGCCGATCTCGAACGGCGCGCGCGGCACCTCGTGACAGACGACGCGGGGCAGATCGCGCAGGTGCACAGGGAACAGCGGCGGTGACAGATAGCGCGACAGCCGCGTGTCCAGCGGCAGCGTGCTGCTCGCCGGCCCCCAGATGTGGACCTCGACGTCCGGGCGGTAGAGCGGGCCGAAGAACCCCAGCCCCTGGATGTGGTCCATGTGCAGATGCGTGAGGAGGATATCGACCCGCACAAGATCCGATGGCAGCTGCGCCCCGAGCCGGCGGACGCCCGTGCCGGCGTCGAGCACCAGGAGCGTGCCGTCGTCGGCGCACAGTTCCACGCTCGAGGTGTTGCCGCCGTAGCGGGCGGTCTCGGGCCCCGGCGCGGGCACGGAGCCGCGGGTGCCGAAGAGCGTCACGCGCATGAGGCAGCGTCCTCCCAGAACAGCGCTGCGGCGCCCAGGAAATCGCCCTGGTGACCGATGATCGGAAAGGACGCGACCTCGATGCGGCGCGAGACGCCGTTCATGCCGCGGATGTGGAAGCACTTGCAGGCGGGCCGGTGCTCGGCGAGCGTGATCATCAGCGGCAGGTCCTCGGGCGGGACCGGCTTGCCGTCGTCGTCGACCGGCGTGAACGCCTGCGACCACTCCGTTGCCGGCATGGCGCCGGTCTCCTCGAAGCGCTGGCCGAGGATGGCTTCGGCCGGCTCGTTGTAGAAGAGCAGGTTGCCCTTGGGATCGACCAGGAACAGCGGGACACGCAGATAGCCGGCGAGCTGTCGGGTCAAGATGATCTCGAGCGGATGAGCCATCTCCCCTCTCCCTGCAAGGCGCGCGATTGTCGACCCGATCGCGCTCGCCTGCAAGCGATGGATGCGGGACGCCGCCTGCGGGCCGGGGACAGGCTTGGGCTCGCGGGCGCACCCCGACTGCCGCGATCAACTCTGCGCTGCGCTGGCCGGATCGCAGCCACCGACGCGGCGGCCGACCTGCACCTCCGTCATCGTCATGTTCTTGCCGCCCATCACCATCGCGATCCGCCCCCGAAATCCGCGTGGCATGAGCGTATAGACGGCCCGGGCCCGGGCGGCGTCGCGCCCGTCGCAGACGATCTCGAAGCTCAGCGTCGCGCCATCTCGCTGCACGTTCCGGGCCGGGCACTTCGCAAGCGGGTTGTTGGCGCTCAGCACGGGGATCGGGGCCGCACCCGTCTCTTCGGCGTAGGGGACGCAAATCGTCGTCGTCGTGGCGGCCGCCCAGTTCTGCACGTTCGGCAGTTCCACGCTGACCTGAACCTCGTAGGCACCTTTCTGCAGCAGGGCTTCCCCTTGCTCCGCCTGCACGACGCCGGCCAGGGCGCCGATAAAGATGAACGCAGAGCCTGCTCGAAGGAACATCATCTCGCCTCGCACGACGGCCGCATCACCCGTGCCGGATGGCGATGGTCTTGAGGGTGGAGAAGCCGTAGAGGGCCTCGAAGCCCTTCTCGCGGCCGAAGCCCGAGCCTTTCATGCCGCCGAAGGGCAGCTCGACCCCGCCGCCGGCGCCGTAGTTGTTGACGAACACCTGCCCCGCCTTGAGCGCGCGGGCGAGGCGCAGCTGGCGGGCGCCGTCGCGGGTCCACACGCCCGCCACCAGGCCGTAGGGCGTGCCGTTCGCGATCCGGATCGCGTCCGCCTCGTCCGTAAAGCGGAGCGCCACCAGGACCGGACCGAAGATCTCCTCCTGCGCCAGCGGGTGATCCGGCGGCACGTCGCCCAAGAGCGTCGGGCGGACGTAGAAGCCGGCCTCGGGCGTGTTGGGCGCGATCTTGCCCTCGGCCAGGAGCAGCAGCCGGTCCTCGTGCGCCTTGGCGAGGTAGCTCTCGACGCGCCCTTTCTGCTTCTCGCTGATCAGCGGGCCGCAGTCGAGGTCGCGCTCGGCGGGGCCGACGTCCAGGATGTGGAAGCGGTCCGCC
>CAZXYL010000685.1:0-6718 GCA_964644915.1 uncultured Geminicoccaceae bacterium | reverse complement strand
TCGGCCTCGTCCTCGAGCCACCAGCGCGGGAAGAAGGTGGTGAGCGCCAGCTCCGGGAAGACGACCAGGCCGGCGCCTCTGGCTTTTGCCTCCCGCATCAGCTCGAGCAGGCGCGCGACCGCGCTCTGGCGGCTCTCCTCGCGCGCGATCGGCCCCATCTGCGCCGCAGCCACCACCACGCGTCGGCTCATGTCGTCTCCCCTCGATACCTCAAAACGGGCGCACCTCGCGGCGCGAGAGCACCACAAAGCGCGCGACCAGCAGCACAGACGCCGCGAGCAGACCCCAGAACAGGCCCCAGAGCAGGCCCGGCACGCCCCAGCCCAAAGGGTGCGCCAGAACGTAGCAGAGCGGAATGCAGATCACCCAGAAGCTGATCGACTGGATGATCAGCGCCGCCCAGATGTCGGCGGCCCCGCGCAGCGCGCCGGTGAGGATGCCCTGGGTCGCGTCGGCCAGGAGAATCCAGGCGGCGATGATCAGGCCGGGGATCGCGATCCGGTGCACCGCCGCATCCCCGGTGTAGACCGCGGCGATCCAGGGGCCGGCGTAGTAGAGCACGGGCATGAGCGCGAGCATGACCACGACGCCGATGCCGAGCCCGGTCCAGCCGGCGCGTGCGAGCCCCGGCCGGTCCAGCCGGCCGACCGCGTTGCCCACTCGCACCGCGGTCGCGGTCGCGATGCCGATCGCCAGCATATAGATCAGCGCCATGGTGTTGAGCACGATCTGGTAGCCCGCGAGCGCCGTGGCGCCGAGCCAGCCGGCGAACGTCGCGGCGGCGAAGAAGGCGCCGTGCTCGAGCCCGTAGGAGAGCGCCATCGGCCACCCCAGCCGGGCGAGCTTGCGCTGCAGGCCCCAGTGTCCGCCCATCGGCGCCAGCACGCCGTAGCGCTCGCGCCCGGGCATCGCGAGCACGTAGCCGGCGAGGGCCGCGAACATGAACCAGCGCGTGATCGAGGTCGCGAGCGCAGCACCTGCGGCGCCCATCTGCCAGGGCTCGAACATCAGCGCCCAGTTGAGCCCGAAGTTCACGACGTTCGCGAGCGCCATCACCACCATGCCGGGCATGGAACGGCCGATGCCCTCGAGAAACAGCGTGGTCGCGGTGAACATCAGGATCGGCGGGATGCCGAGCGCGAACATGACGAGCGTGCTGCCGCCGCCGGCCGAAATCGAAGGGTCCTGGCCGAGCAGCAGCAGGATCCGCTCGCCCGGCAGCAGCAGCAGGCCGAACACGACGCCGATCACCAGGGCATTCAGGATTCCCAGCCGCCAGATCCGGCCGCACTCCATGGGCCTGCCGGCGCCGTCGGTCTGTGCCGTCAGCACGACCACGCCCATCATCAGCCCGATGCCGACCAGCATGAAGGCGAGGTGCGGCGCGAGTGCTATGCCGTAGTGCGCCAATGCCTCGGCGCCGACCCGGCCGCACATGATGGTGTCGACCGTGGTCATGACCAGCAGCCCCGCGCGCGAGGCCATGACCGGCCCGGCGAGCCGCAGCGTGCGGACGATGTGCTCGCGCAGCGGCAGCTCGGCGCCGCTCACGGCACCCGCAACGGCCATGACGGAGGCTCCTCCCAGCGTCTCCCTGCGAGATAGCCGCAAGGCGCCGGTACGGGCAAGCCGGCGCGCTCGGCGCCCCGCAGTTGCGCTGCGCGGGATCAGGCGGCTCTAGCGCCTAGCCCAGGAACAGATCGCGCCCTTCGACCAGGGCCCGGATCTTGGCGTCCGCGACGGGGCGCTTGAGCATCCAGAAGCCGCAGTCGGGGTGGACCCAGCGGACCCGGCCGGAGCCCAGGGTCGCCTCGGCGCGCTCGATCGCGCGCGCGATCTGCCCGGGCGTCTCGACCTCGGTGCGCTTGATGTCGATCACGCCGAGGCCGAAGCCGATCTCCGGGCGCAGCTCCCTGAACACCTCGAGCTCGTCCACCGGCCGGTGCGCGCATTCCAGCACCACGTGGTCGACGTGCAGGGCGTTGAGATAGTCGATCAGCTTCGCCCAGGTGCCTTTCTGGACCACCTGGCCACCGTAGTTGCCGAAGCACAGGTGCACCGCGGGCGTGGTCGGCACGGCATCGAGCACGCGGTTGATGGCGGACGCCGCCCACCGCCACTCCTCCGGATGCCCGGGCAGGTTCGCCTCATCCAGCTGGATGACATCGGCATCGAGGTGCCGCACCTGCTCCGCCAGCACGTCCGCGATCGCATGGGCCAGCTCGACGACATCGCCGTAGTGCCGGTCCATGACCGTCTTCGCCAGCATGTGCGGGCCGGTGATCGTGAACTTGAGCGGCCGGGACGCGAGCCGCTTCGCCCGGGCGCAGGGCGAGACGAGATCGAGCGTGCCGGCCCCGAGCGACCCCTCGCAGAGCGCGGGCGGCTTCGCCCGGAAGCCCATGCCCGGCTGGGCCCGGTATTCCATCAGCTCGGCGAAGCCGATCTCGCTGCGCATCCCCGCCATGGGCCGCAGGAAATAATCGATCATGCCGTTGGTCTCGGGATGATCGGGATCGAAGCGATACAGCTCGCCGTCGCACACGAGGTCGATCCCGGCCCGCTCCTGGGTGTGCAGGACCACGCGTGTGGCGTCCACGAGCGCCTGCTCGGACGGGTTGCCCGCGAGCCAGTCGGGGACCGGGTAGGACCCCACGACCGTGGTCCTGATCCGCGGCTCTGTCGCGTTCATCTGCCTCCCCCAGAACCCATTGTGGCGCTCACCCGGGCGCTGCCGGCGCGGACGTCTCGGCCCCGAGCGCCCTGGCCTTGGCCGCTGCGAGCGCGCTCTTGAGCCGCTCCTCGCACTCGACCAGCTGGCGCTCGGCCTCGCGCCGCCGCGTCTTGCCCTCGTCCGCGATCTGCAGGCTCTCCTCGATGGTCGCGATCAGGCGCTCGTTGGCTGCGCGCACGACCTCGATGTCAAAGATGCCACGCTCGACCTGACGGCGGACCTCGGCGTTGACCTGGCCGAGGTTCTCGGCATTGCGTCGCAGCAGCTCGTTGGTGAGATCCGAGGCCGCCTTGACCGACTCCGCCGCCTGGCCCGACCGGTAGATGGTGATCGCCTGCGCGAGCTGCTGGCGCCACAGCGGCACGGTGTTGGCGAGCGGCGAGATGATCTTGGAGATGAGCGACGAGTCGTTCTCCTGCACCAGCCGGATGCTCGGCAGGCTCTGCATGGTCACCTGGCGCGTCAGCAGCAGGTCGTGCACGCGCCGCTCGAGGTCGTCGCGCGCGGCGCGCAGATCGCGCAGCCGCTGCGCCTTGACCATGTCCTCGGAGCCCTCGACCTCCCGGGCAAGCGACGGAATGGTCGCCTCGTCCAGCTCCTGCAGCCTCGCGCGCCCGGCGGCGATGTAGACCTCGAGCGTGCGGAAATAGTCGAGATTGGCCTCATAGAGCCGGTCGAGCTTGGTGATGTCGGTGAGCAGCCGGGTCTTGTGGACCTCGAGCTCGTCGCTGATCCGGTCGATCGGGTCGCGCACCGTCTCGTACTGGTCGATCGACTTCGCGAGCTGGGTCCTGAGGCCGAGCAGGCGCTGGACGATGTTGGGTCGGGCCCGCAGGTCGACCCTCGAGAGGTCGAGCTCGCGCAGGGTCTGCACCATCCGGTTGAGGGCGCCTCCGGCGGAGCCGACGTCCTTGGTGCGGACCGTCTCCAGCATCATGTCGGAGACCGCGGTCAGCTGCTCCTGGGCCTTGGTCCCGAAGTGGATGATCGAGGTGGTGTCCTCGAGATCGATCTCGCGCATCGCTTTCTCGACGCGCTCCGCCACGTCGCCCTCGAGCTCGATCTGGAGATCCGCGACCAGCTGCTTGCGCAGCGCGTCCAGGCTCTCGGCGAGCGGCGCGGCGGGCGTGGGCGGGCGCTTCGACATCTTTCCCTCCGTCCGTCTCAGGCCCACTCTCAGGCGACACCCTCGCGCTTGAGCTGCGTGAGCAGGACGTCGATCTGCACCTCGAGATCCAGCGTCTCGTTGCGCCTGAGCACCTCGTGCTGCTCGGCGAACACGTTCTCCACCGTTTCCAGCACGTGGCGGAAGTTCCCGGCGAGCGGCGTATCGGCCAGGTCGTGCTGCTGCGCCGCGTACTTCCGCACCACGTCGCGCGTGCCGTCCAGATAGGTGACCAGGAAGCGACGGGCGCGGCGGATGTCGCCCGGGCTCTTCTCGATCTCGCGCAGGATCGCCCGCGCGCGCTCGACGATGCGGGCCAGACGCTCCGTCAGCTCCCGACCGTGCAGACGGCCGGCCCAGTGCTCGATGTCGTCGATCTTCTTCTCGGCCTCGGCGAGCACCGCGAGCACCGTCTCGGAGCGGACGTCCGATGCGGCGGCCAGGCGCGGCCCCAGGCCCTTGTCTCGGGTCGGGTCCAGGCCGTAGGCGAGCAGGCAGCCGGCAAGGCCCACGCCGGCATATAGGAGGGAGAGCGGGATTCCAGCGCTGCTGGCGAACAGGCTCGCGACGAAAGCTCCCGCCGCGACCAGCACGGCGCCCAGCAGCTTGCGCGGCACTCGCGGCGCCTTGGTGATCGCGCGGCGGGCGTACTCGTCTTCCTCCTGCAGGCCGCGCTCCACCAGGATCCGACCGGCATGGCAGCAGACCAGCGCCGCCCCGATCCCGAGCACGTCGCCGACGCGCCCGATGATCAGATTGCCGAGCAGCGGCACGGCCAGGAGCCAGGGCGCCAGACGCAGCGTCCACGCCCGGCCCGGCCGGCCGCGCCGGCCGACGGCGGCGCTCGCACGCGCCATCCCGGAGCGCACGCGCGGCGGCAGCGCCCCCGCGTGCGGCCGCTCGACTCTCACCGATGCCTCTCCTCGCCCATGGGCACGCATCGTCAGGTCGTGAACAGCGTGCGGACCATCAGGATCAGGAACAGCAACCACAGGAGGAAGACGCCCGTGCCAGACTGCCACCTGCCCACTCCAACCTCCTTCCTTTGGACAACGCTCGGACGCAGCCGGAACCGTTGCCCGGTGCAAGGCAGATAGGCAGCCGCGGCGTTTCTGTCGACCTCGATCGCGCCCGCTCAGCAAATCACCGGCTCGGCGAGCTGCCGCAAGCCATAGTTCAGCTGCTCGCCGAGATGCCGGAAGCCGAGCGTGTGGTAGAGCGCCCGGGCCGGGTCGTCGCCCGCGGAAAGCCACACGAGCTCCAGGCCGCGCGCGAAGCCCGCCGCGATGAGGCCGGAGCACAGCACAGCCGCGACCCCCCGGCCGCGATGCGCCGGCACCGTTGCGACGCCCGCGAGCTCCCCCACTTCCCCCCCGATCAAGAGACTGCCTGCGCCCGCGGGCTCCCCGCGTCGCCAGGCGATGGCCGCGAGCAGCCCACCCTCTGCAACGCGGGCCCGATCGCGCGGCACGCTGACCTCGGGCGGTGCCGGCAGCGGCATCTGGAAGCCTGCAGCACCCAGATGCGCATGCAGCGCAAAGTCCGCGTCCGGATCCTCCGCCGCCAGCACCCGGACCTCCACCTCCGGGCTGCCGCGCGGGACCAGCTCACCCGGGACCAGCGCCATCACCGGCGCGGCCAGCTCGAGCGTCAGCCGGGCCTGCTCGAGCGCCGGCCGCAGCGTCGGCCAGAGCGCATCGAAGTATTCGAAACGCAGCACGCGGCCACGCGCCTCGAATGCGGCGCGCAGTTCGGCAAGCGCTGCCGACCAGTCCTCACAAGGAGCGACCGGTACGGCATAGTTCAGGTACACGAGATCGGATTCGGGCGAGAGGAACGCCCGAAAGGGGCGGAGATCGACCACCTCGCGGCCGGCCGCGGCCGTGTCCATGACGTTCTCCGCCAGACGTCGGAGCAGGGCGAGATCGGGTGAATCCACGTCAGGGTCCTGCCTCAGCCCGCCCCCACGATGTGCGCGACCACGCGGCTCATCGAGGTGTCGGCCACCGGCTCGTCCGCGATCACCTGCCCCTGCCGCAGCGTGATGATCCGGTCCGAGACCTCGAACACGTCGGTCAGGCGGTGGCTGATCAGGATCACCGTGATGTCCTGGCGCTTGAGCTCGCGGATGAGGTCGAGCACGTGGCCGACCTCGCGCACCGCGAGCGCTGCCGTCGGCTCGTCCATGATCACGAGCTTGGGCTGGAAGGTCAGCGCCCGGGCGATGGCGACCGATTGCCGCTGGCCGCCCGAGAGGCGGTCGGTGCGATAGCGGACCGAGCCGACCCGGGCACCCAGGCGCTCGATGATCGCCGCCGCGTCCCGCTCCATGCGGGGCCGGTCGATGAGCCGGATCGGCAGCCCGGCGACCTTCCTCATCGGCTCGCGCCCGAGAAAGATGTTGGCCGCGACGTCCTGCTGCCCGGCCAGCGCCAGGTCCTGATAGATCAT
Source organism: uncultured Geminicoccaceae bacterium (assembly GCA_964644915.1). Taxonomy (GTDB): domain Bacteria; phylum Pseudomonadota; class Alphaproteobacteria; order Geminicoccales; family Geminicoccaceae; genus CAZXYL01. Next base: position 368 of record CAZXYL010000685.1, on the reverse strand, counting down.
CTCGATGCCGAGCGCGCGCGACTCCCCCGGATGACTGATCTTCCGCAGCGCGCCGTCGAACCAGATCTCGCCGGAATCGACGTGGTAGACCCCGGTGATGCACTTCATCAGCGTCGATTTGCCCGCGCCGTTGTCGCCGACCACGCTCACGACCTCGCCGCGCCCGATCTCGAATCCGACTCCGCGCAGCACCTCGACACTGCCGAAGCTTTTCCTCATATCGACGAGACGGAGCAGCGGGTCCAAAGGGCTCAGCCCTCGCCGGCGCCGGCGCGCAGCCGGTCCAGCCAGACCGCGAGGATCAGCACCGCGCCGATCGCGACCTGCTGGTAGAACGACTGCACCGCGAGCAGGTTGAGGCCGTTCTG
>CAZXYL010000684.1:0-2060 GCA_964644915.1 uncultured Geminicoccaceae bacterium | reverse complement strand
CGCTTCATCGGCAGCTGCGAGGTCGAGGAGGCCCAGGTCAGCGGCATCTACGAGGGCGACCTCAGCGTGCGCCGCCGCCTGACCGTGCGCGCGAGCGGCCAGGTGACGGGCAGCATCGAGTACGGCGAGGTCGAGCTCGAGCGCGGGGGCCGCATCGCCGGCCAACTGAAGGTGCGCTGACCCGCCGGCTACCGGGTGCGAAGCTCGCGCCGGATCAGGATGGCGAGGCCCAGGGTCAGGGAGAGGGTGATCTGCTGGCCGCCCTCTTCGATGACGGTGAGCAGCAGACCCGCGCCCCGAAAGGCGTGCTCGAACTTGACATGGATCATGTCGACCCCGACCGCGAACAGCGCGAGGGCGGCCAGGGCGCCGAGAAGCAGGAGGCCGTTGGCCCGGTCCTCCGGAGCGCGCGTCCTGACGAAAGCGACGGCCGCAAGCGCCAACAGCGGCACCCCGATGCCCGCCCAGAAGATGAGCTCGCCGACATCCACCGGCCGGAGGCCGGCGAACGGGCCCAGCCCGATCGCATCCGCGATCTGCTCACCCAGCGTCTCGTGGAGCTCGAGCGCGTCATCCAAGGCGGCGACCACGAAGATCACCGCGAAAGCCAGATAGACCGGCCGTTCCCGTCGCTCTGAGATACCGATCAGGAGAGCGGAAATCGTCAGCATCTTCAAATAGCCGAAGGTTTCCAGATACGAACGATCGTAGCCGATGTCCCACCGCCAGCCCAGAATCGGGACGCGATCATAATAAAGAGAGACGTAGATGGAATGGCCGGTGTGCACGGCGACAAAGAACAGGTCGACCGCGAGCAGCGCCAGGCACAGCCAGACGAGGCGAGGATCGATCAGTGCCCGAAGACGTCCCGCCTGCGGGGCCATGGCCTCGAGCCGGCCGTCGGCAGACCCTAGGCCGTCGACCTCACCCGGCATCAGGGTTCATTTGAGGGCTCGCTTCATCCGATAGCTCGGGCCGCGATCGCTCCCGAACAGGCGCGGCGGGCGCCAGCTCCGCAACCCCTCGCCGCCGGACAGCTGCTGGCTGAGCCGCCAGGTCACGTAGAGCGGCCGGAGGCAGAACGCCGCGGCCAGGCAAGGTACGCCCGTGACCCACCTGCGGTTCGTCAGGGCGGCGCCCGCGCGCCGGTAATAGGCCCAGCCGAGCTGCTGGCGGCTTTCCTCCAGGCGCTCGCGGATCGGCTTCGAGCGCCACTCGGCCAGGAACTCCTCCATGGTCGGCTCGGGGCGCCCGGCGCGGCGCGCCGCTGCCCGGGCCGCGACCAGCATGCTGGCCCGCGAACCCTTCGCGGTTTGCCCCCCGACGATCGAGGCCGCGTGCACCCGGTACCTGGTCAGGACGGCGTCATCCTGCAGCACCAGGTGCCCGGCCTGCGCGACCCGCATCCAGAGGTCGAGATCCTCGGCGGGCTCCATGGCCGGATCGTAGCCGCCCAGCGCGCGCATCGTATCCCGGTGCATCATTACGCTCGGATGCGTGAGGCCGATGAGGCGACCCGTCTCGAGGAGCGCGTCGAGATCCGCGCGCGATCGGATCGGCGTGCCGATGGTGTGGCCGCCACGGGGGCGCCCCTCCTCGTTGATGTACTGGCAGACCGATCCGAACAGCTTCACCTCAGGATGCGCGGCGATGAAGGCGATCTGCCGCTGGAGCCGGTGCGGCAGCATCAGATCGTCATGGTCGAGGCAGGCGACCCACTGGCTCCGGGCGACCTCCAGCCCGGTGTTGCGCGCGGCAGCGACCCCCTGGTTCGGTTGCCGGACCAGGCGGACCCGCGGGTCCAGGCGGGCATAGCCCTCGGCCATGGTCGCGGTCGCATCGCTCGAGCCATCGTCCACGATGATCAGCTCGAAATCCCGATGGGTCTGCGCGAGCACGCTCTCGATCGCTTCGGCGAGGTAGCGCTCACCGTTCCAGACCGGGATGACTACCGAGACGAACATCCTCGGTTTCCCCTCCTCATCGTGTAGGGCTGGCCGGCCGCTGCCCGCCGCCTCGTGTCGCCCGGCCACAACAGTAAGAACGCGCGTTTCCCGCGC
>CAZXYL010000683.1:0-1835 GCA_964644915.1 uncultured Geminicoccaceae bacterium | reverse complement strand
GGCAGGGGCGATACCTGTCATGTCGACGTCGTCGACCGGCACGGCAACATGGTCGCGGCCACGCCGTCCGGCGGCTGGCTGCAGAGCTCGCCCGTCATCCCGGAGCTCGGCTTCTGTCTCGGCACGCGCGCGCAGATGTTCTGGCTGGAAGAGGGCCTGCCCGCGAGCCTGGCCCCGGGCAAGCGCCCGCGCACCACGCTCTCGCCCTCGCTGGCGCTGCGCGAGGGCAAGCCGTACCTCGCCTTCGGCACTCCGGGCGGCGATCAGCAGGACCAGTGGGCGTTGCACGTGTTCCTGCGCCACGTGCACTTCGGCATGAACCTGCAGGAGGCGATCGACGCGCCCGCCTTCCACAGCGAGCACGCGCCGAGCTCGTTCTACCCGCGCGAGGCGCGCCCGGGCGTGGTCGCGATCGAGGGCCGGTTCCCCGAGCGCACCCTGGACGAGCTGCGCCGCCGCGGGCACATCCTGGACGTGCGCGACGACTGGTCGCTCGGCCGGGTCTGCGCCGCGGCCAAGGACGGCCCGCTGCTCAAGGCCGCCGCGAATCCCCGCTTTATGCAGGGCTACGCGCTCGGCCGCTGAGCCTCGCCTGCCTCGCACCAGGTGCGCCAAATGCCGCGCAGCGCGGCCTCGAAGCTGCGGGCGAAGCGCGGGCCGTCGCAGACGGGCGAGGCCGCCATGCGGGCGCGCTGATCCCGCCGCAGCGTCGCCAGACGATCGGGGTCCCCGGCCAGCTCCACCGCGATCCGGACGTAGTCGTCGGGATCGCGGGCGATCCACTCCGAGCGGCCGAGCGCGGTGAGGAACGCCTGGCTCTGGCGCGACACCGGGCGCGAGCGCGGTAGCGTGACCACGGGCACGCCCATCCAGAGCGCCTCGCAGGTGGACAGGCAGCCCGTGAACGGGAACGGGTCGAGCGCCACGTCGACCTCGGCGTACTCGCCCAGCACGCCCGCGTGCGTGCCCACGCCGGGACGCAGATCGAGCCGGTCCGCGTGCACGCCGCGATCGGCGAACTCACGGATGAGGCGTGCCGGCTGGTCGGGGCCCGCGAGCGTCGGCCAGCTCAGCAGCAGGCGCGCGCCCGGCACCGCCTGCAGGACCCGCGACCAGAGGGCCACGACCTCCGGGTTCACCTTGCACAGATTGTTGAAGCTGCCGAAGGTGATGAAGCCGCGCTCGAGCACCGGCGGTGGCGCCACCGCCGGGGCCCAGGCCGGCGGGCCGTAGCACCAGCGCAGATCGGGCAGGCGGACCACCTCCTCCGCGAACCAGCGCTCGTCGCCGTCTGGCACCTGGACCCAGTCCCAGATGCTCGCATCGACCGCCGGCACGCTGTGACAGTAGCCCGCCCACTGGACCAGCAGCGGCGCCGGGCGGAGCGCGAAGCAGCCGAGCCGGTTGCCGGCGGTGTGCCCGGCGAGGTCGATCAGGAGGTCGATCCGGTCCGTCCGGATCGCATCTGCGAGCTCTGAGTCGCCGAGCCGCGCCGTCCGGTGCCAGCCGGCGGCATGGGCGCGCAGCCGGTCGCTCAGCTCGTCCTCGCGCGTCCGACCCGAATAGCAGACGAACCGCAGCCGATCCCGATCGCTGTGCTCGAGCAGTGGCACCAGGAAAAAGCCGACCGGATGGCGCCCGAAGTCGGCGCCGACCAAGCCAACCCGCAGCGTACGGTCCGGGTCGGCAGCGTCGCGCGGCCGCTGCGCCGTTGGTGGCCGGGGATGCCGCTCGCCCCACGCCCGATGTGCGGCCGCAAGGTCGGCGTCGCTCTGCTCCGGATCGAAGTTCAGGCAGAAGAGCCAGTCGCTGTACCCGAGCTCGCTGCCGCCCGC
>CAZXYL010000682.1:0-1577 GCA_964644915.1 uncultured Geminicoccaceae bacterium | reverse complement strand
GCACGCTCTCGCGGAACGCGTCGACGTCCGGCTCGGTGATCTGCAGGCCCTGCTCCTTGAAGAAGTCGATCAGCCGCGCCTCATCCTCGAGCCGCTTCTCGGTGTTCCACCTGGCCGCGACCTTGGCCGCCGCCTCGACCTTTTCCTTCTGCTCGTCCGAGAGCTCGTCCCAGGTCGAGCTCGCGATCGAGAAGAACACCTGGTCGACCAGGTGGCTGGTCAGCACGATCTGCTCGGTGACCTCGTAGAACTTCGCCTTCTCGTCGGTCGGCAGCGGGTTGTCCTGGCCGTCGATGGCGCCGGTCTTGAGCGCCATGTAGACCTCGTTGAAGTCGACCGGGGTCGGGCTGGCACCGAGGGCGCGGCCGAGGAACTGCCAGGTGTCGGCGCCCGGCATGCGCAGCGTGACGCCCTGGAGGTCGGCCGGCGTCCTGACGTCGCGCGCATCGCGCAGGTTGAGCTGGCGCGTGCCGAGATAGGCGGTGGCCAGCACGTTGATGTCCATATCGTCGAGCACACGCGCCTTGAACTCGTCGCCGACGTCGCTCTCCTCGAACACCTTCCACTGGTGCTCGGGGTCGCGGATCAGATAGCCGGCGGTGAAGATCGAGTACTCGGGGATCTGCTTCGCGATGTCCTGCGCCGAGATCAGCGCCATGTCGAGGTTGCCGCGCTGCATCGCCGCGGGCTCGGTGCCCTGCTTGAACAGCGTGGCGTTGAGGTAGATCTGGACGTCGAACTCGCCGGGCGCGGTCTGCTCGAGCTCGTCCTTGAAGACGGTCAGCATCTCGGCGTGCCAGTCGCCCGGCACCGCCGGTGTCGAGATGCGCAGCGTGATCGGGTCGGCGGCGTGAGCTGCACCCGGCGCCAGGGCACCGGCCAGCGAGAGCGACCCGATTGCCGCCGCGCTCAACAGAACTCGACGTGTGAAGATCCCGCGCATCATTGGCCTCCCCTGACTGCGCCCGAACGGCGGCGTGTCAGGATGATGCCACCGTGACGGAAGCGACTCAAGCGGCTGCCGGAGTGACATGCCGGCACCTGACCGGTATCGTCCGCCCACCAAGAGGGAGGGGATGGCCGTGGCCGATCCGCGGGACGAGGCGCGCGTGGAGCTGTATGCGGCGGCCCTGACGCCGACCAGGGCGGACGGATCGATCGATGACCGGCTCCTCTGCAGCCACGCCAGCGATCTGCGGGCGCGCGGCTGCGCCGGCGTCGCCCTGTTCGGGACCACGGGCGAGGGGCAGGCATTCTCGGTCGAGGAGCGGATCGCGGCGTTGGATGCGCTGCTCGCGGACGGCTTTCCGGCGAGCGGCGTGCTGTTCGGCAGCGGCAGCAGCGCGCTGACCGACGTGGTGAAGCTGAGTGGGCATGCCGCCGTATCCGGCTGCACGGCCGTGCTGGTGCTGCCGTTCTTCCTGTTCCGGGCGGTCGAGACCGACGGCGTCGAGCGGTTCTATTGCGAGCTGATCGAGCGCGTGGGCGACCGCCGCCTGCGGGTGATCCTCTACAACCTGCCGGAGATCGCCGGCGTGGCCGTCGGGCCGGACCTCGTCGAGCGGCTGCTGGCGCGC
>CAZXYL010000681.1:0-6751 GCA_964644915.1 uncultured Geminicoccaceae bacterium | reverse complement strand
GGGTTGGCCGGCGCCTTCTCGCCGCGCGCGAAGGTCTGCCAGAGGATGTAGAAGAATACGATGGTGCCCACGGCGGTGAGGTAGGAGCCCATCGAGGCGACGAAGTTCCAGTGCGCGTAGACGTCCGGGTAGTCCGGGATGCGGCGCGGCATGCCGGCGAGCCCGAGGAAGTGCATCGGGAAGAAGGTCAGGTTGACGCCCACGAACGTCAGCCAGAAGTGGATCTTTCCCAGCCGCTCCGAGTACATGCGCCCCGACATCTTGGGCAACCAGTAGTAGAAGCCGGCGAAGATGGTGAACATCGCGCCGAGGCTGAGCACGTAGTGGAAGTGCGCGACCACGTAGTAGGTGTCGTGCAGCGCGATGTCGACGCCGGCGTTGGCGAGCACGACGCCGGTGACGCCGCCGATCGTGAACAGGAAGATGAAGCCGATCGCCCACAGCATCGGCGTCTTGAACTCGATCGAGCCGCCCCACATCGTGGCGATCCAGCTGAAGATCTTGATGCCTGTGGGCACCGCGATGACCATGGTCGCGGCCATGAAGTAGGCGCGCACGTCGACGTCCATGCCGACCGTGAACATGTGGTGCGCCCAGACCACGAACCCGATGACCCCGATCGAGACCATGGCGTAGGCCATGCCCAGATAGCCGAAGATAGGCTTTCTCGAGAAGGTGGAGACGATGTGGCTCACGATCCCGAAGCCCGGCAGGATCATGATGTAGACCTCGGGATGGCCGAAGAACCAGAACAGGTGCTGGAACAGGATCGGGTCGCCGCCGCCCACCGGGTCGAAGAAGTGGGTGCCGAAGTTGCGGTCGGTGAGCAGCATGGTGATGGCGCCAGCCAGCACCGGCATCGCGAGCAGGAGCAGGAAGGCGGTGACCAGGATCGACCAGGCGAACAGCGGCATCTTGTGCAGCGTCATGCCCGGCGCGCGCATGTTGAAGATCGTGGTGATGAAGTTGATGGCGCCGAGCAGCGACGACGCGCCCGCGAGATGCAGGCTGAAGATCGCCATGTCGACCGCCATGCCGGGATGGCCGACCAGGGCGGAGAGCGGCGGATAGATCGTCCAGCCGGTACCGACGCCGCCGCCGATGAACATCGAGGAGGCCAGCAGCAGGAAGGCCGGCACGAGCAGCCAGTAGCTGATGTTGTTCATGCGCGGGAAGGCCATGTCCGGCGCGCCGATCATCAGCGGCACGAACCAGTTGCCGAACCCCCCGATCAGCGCCGGCATGATGAAGAAGAACACCATGATCAGGCCGTGCGCCGTGACCAGCATGTTGAAGAAGTGATAGTTCTCGCCGAGGACAACGTCACCCGGCACCATCAGCTCGAGCCGGAAGATCAGCGAGAGCACCATCCCGATCACGCCGGCCGCCATGGCGGTGGTGATATAGAGCGTGCCGATGTCCTTGTGGTTGGTCGAATAGACCCAGCGGACGAGGAAGCTCTTGGGAGCTCCGCGCTCGTCCACCTCGACTGCGCCGTGGGCCATGATCGAGTTCTCCTGCTAGCTCACTCGGCCGCCGCACGCCGGGCGACGTCGAAACCGTCGGCGCGGGCGAACTCGTCCCTCGCCTGCTCGACCCATTGCTCGAACTCCTCGACCGGCACCGCCCGGATCTGGATCGGCATGAAGGCGTGAAAGGTCCCGCACAGCTCCGAGCACTGCCCGTAGTACACCCCGGGCCGCTCGATCCGGAACCAGGTCTCGTTGATCCGGCCCGGCACCGCGTCCTTCTTGACGCCGAACGCCGGCATCGCCCAGGAGTGCAGAACGTCGGACGCCGTCACCAGCAGACGGATGTTGGTATCGATCGGCAGCACCACCTCGGTATCGGTCGTGAGCAGGCGTGGCTGACCCGGCTGCAGCTCCTCGTCCGGCACCATATAGGCATCGAAGATGAAGTCGCCGTGGTCCGGATATTCGTAGCTCCAGTACCACTGTCGCCCGATCGCCTTCAGCGTCATGTCGGGCTCCTCGACGCGGTCGATGAAATAGAGCAGCCGGAAGGACGGGATCGCGATCACGACCAGGATCAACACCGGGATCACCGTCCAGGCGATCTCCAGCGCGGTGTGATGGGTGCGTCTGGTCGGCGTGGGGTGCTTCGCCGCCTGAAAGCGGAAGCACGCGATCGCGATCAGCGCCAGCACCAGGAGCGTGATCGCGGCGATGATCCACATCATCAGGTCGTGCAAGGCGACCAGGCGTTCCATGGAGGGGGTCACCGCCTCCTGAAAGCCGAGCTGCCACGGCACGGCGATGCCTCGGCCCGGCTCGGCGAGCTCCTGGGCGAACGCCCCACGCATGCCGGCCGTCAGCGAGAGCATCGCTATCGGGAGGCTGATCGACAACCGCATGGATACGCCTCGTGGTGTGTGATGGGGCCACTCGCCGGCTGGGTCCGTGCCAGCTGGGTCGGTTTATGCGGAGAGCCGAGTCTAAGGCAATAGCCGCTTGAATTCACGAAGCGAAATTAGGTTCGTGCTCGCATGTCTCTAAGTGACAGATTGTCGCGACGCAAGGTCGAGGCGCCTCGCGCCGGGTTGTGCTCCCGCGGCGGCTCGCCCGCCCGATTCGCTCGAGAAAGATTCCTCCTGACCCCGCCTCCGTCGCGCCCGAGGGCCTATATGGTGTAGAGATCGCATCGGCGATCGTACAGCCTCCTGCCCGTGGATTTGGACGACAGCTCTGCCATGACCGCCGATATCGCCTTGCAGCAAAGCCCACTGGCCAGAACCGGTCTGGACCATGCCCGCGCCCAGGATCTCGTCGCTTCCGGCCTCGAGGGCGTCGACGACGGCGAGCTGTTCCTGGAGTACCGGGAGACCGAGACCTTCACTTTCGACGACGGGCGGCTCAAGGGGGCCTCGTTCGACACCAGCCGCGGCTTCGGCCTGCGCGCGGTCGCGGGCGAGGCGATCGGCTACGCCCACAGCCCCGAGCTCAGCGAGAGCGCCATCCGGCGGGCGCTGGAAGCGGTCCGGCCGGTACGCGCGGGCTACAGCGGCACCCTCGCGGTGCCTCCCACCGGCACCAACCGCAGGCTCTATGGCGAGGTCAACCCGATCGAGAGCGCCGAGCAGGCGGCCAAGGTGGCCCTGCTGCAGGACATGGATCGCTACGCCAGGGCCAAGGATGCGCGCGTCAGGCAGGTGAGCGCCAGCCTCGCCGGCAGCTGGCAGCACGTCGAGATCCTGCGCCCGGACGGCACCCGGCGCGCCGATATCCGCCCGCTGGTGCGCGTCAACGTCACCGTGGTGGTCGGTGACGGCAGGCGCATGGAGAGCGGCACCTTCGGCGCGGGCGGCCGGGTCGGCTACGCGGGCCTGCTCGAGCCCGATGCCTGGCGGGGCATGGTCGACGAGGCGCTGCGCCAGGCCCTGGTCAAGCTGGACGCGGTGCCGGCGCCGGCGGGCGAGATGATGGTGCTGCTCGGGCCCGGCTGGCCTGGCATCCTGCTGCACGAGGCGGTGGGGCACGGGCTGGAGGGCGACTTCAACCGCAAGCAGACCTCGGCGTTCGCCGGGCTTCTGGGGCAGCGGGTCGCATCGCCCGGCGTCACGGTCGTGGACGACGGCACGATCGCCGAGCGGCGCGGCTCGCTCACGATCGACGACGAGGGCACGCCCAGCCGCTGCAACGTCCTGATCGAGGACGGCATCCTGGTCGGCTACATGCAGGACCGCCAGAACGCGCGCCTCATGGGCGTCGAGCCCACCGGCAACGGGCGGCGCCAGTCCTATGCGCACGTGCCGATGCCGCGCATGACCAACACCTACATGCGCGCGGGCGAGCGCGACCCCGCCGAGATCCTCTCGGGCGTGAAGCGCGGCCTGTTCGCCAAGAGCTTCGGCGGTGGCCAGGTCGACATCACCTCGGGCAAGTTCGTGTTCACCGCGAGCGAGGCCTTTCTGATCGAGGACGGCAGGATCACGGCCCCGGTGAAGGGCGCCACCCTGATCGGCAACGGCCCCGACTGCCTCACCAAGGTGCGCGCGGTCGGCAACGATCTCGAGCTCGACCACGGCATCGGCACCTGCGGCAAGGAGGGCCAGTGGGTGCCGGTGGGCGTGGGCCAGCCGACGCTCCTGATCGAGGGCCTGACGGTCGGCGGCACCGCCGCGTAGCGACCTCTTCGTCTTTCGTCGGGCGCGGTGTCTCCGCTGCCTCCCGAGCAGCCCAGTGAACATGAGGGCGGCCGGTGAGGTGCGGGAGGCTCGCTCACGCCTCGCGGGTGGCGCCGGGGACCCACAGCACGTCCGCCGCCCCCTTGTCGTTGAGGTAGCGGGCGAGCACGAACAGGTGGTCCGAGAGCCGGTTGAGGTAGCGCACCACCTCGGGGTTCACGGGCTCCTTTTGACCCAGCTCGGTAACCAGGCGCTCCGCCCGGCGCACCACCGTGCGCGCGAGGTGGAGATAGGCCGCCGCCGGCCTGCCGCCGGGCAGCACGAAGGAGTCGAGCGGCTTCAAGGAGACGTTGAGCGCGTCGATCTCGTCCTCGAGCCGCTGCACCTGACGCGCCTGGATCCGCAGCACGTCGGCCTCGCTCGGATCGTCGCCCGGGCGGCAGAGGTCGGCGCCGACGTCGAACAGATCGTTCTGGATGCGCGCGAGCATGGTATCGCCCACGCCGTGCGCGTGCAGACGGACGAGCCCGATCGCGGCGTTCGCCTCGTCGACGGTGCCGTAGGCGGCCACGCGCAGGTCGTGCTTGGGGACGCGCGCGCCGTCGCCGAGCGAGGTCTGCCCCCGGTCGCCACCCTTGGTGTAGATCCTGGTCAGCCGCACCATGATCCCGCGCCGGTCCGCTCAATCCCCGGCGGTCACGAGCACGATCAGGAGGAGGATGACCGCAAGCGCCTGCAGCGCCACGCGCGCACGCATCAGCTTGTTGCTGTACTTGCGATTGAACTCGCCGCCCTTCAAGAAGGCCGCGAGGCCCAGGATCAGCACGCCGAGCACGGCGGCCATGGCGATGAAGAGCAAAAGCGTGAAGACGTTCATGATGTCCCTTCCGAGCGCCGCCGGCGCACCGGATCGGCCCTCCAGCGGGCGCGGGCGCCCGAGCGACAGGCGCCGAGCCCACATATGGGGTGCGAGCGCGGGCGCGCACACCCGCCCCTGCCGGGTCGGCGGCGGGTCGTGCGCCGGGCAGGGATGCCTTCAGCCGCCGACCTCGCGCCGGTGCGCGTCGGCCATGTCCCCCAGCCTCTCGAATTTGAAGTCGGGCTCGACCTCCTCCGCCCCCGACCGGCCCGAGGCGGTGGCACCCTGGCCGTGGCGGCGCCAGATCCAGCAGGTCGCGAGACCGAGGCTCCTGGCGGGCACGTGGTCGTGGTGCAGCGATTCGGCGGTGTGCAGGATCTGCTTCGGATCGATGCCGCCGGCCTGCAGCTTCTCGAGCATGTAGCGGAAGTTGCGCAGGTCCGGCTTGTAGGAGCCGATGTCCTGCGCCGTGAACACCGCATCGAACTCGACCCCGAGGCGCACCTGGCTCTGGCTGAACGAGCCGCGATCGACGTTGGAGAGAATCACGAGCTGGTGATGCCGCTTGAGGTAGGCGAGCGCGCCCGGGGAATCGGGAAAGGCCGGCCAGTCCTGGACCGAGGCGCCGAACGCGTCGGCCTCGTCATCAACCGGCTCGATGCCGAATTCGCGGCAGACCTGCTTGTACACCTCCGCCAGCAGCTGCGGGTAGAGCATGCCGGGCGTGGTCGCCTGCTGCGCCCCCTCGTAGCGGCCGAACGCTTCGAGCAGCTGGTCGCGGCTGACGGTCGTGGCCGAGCGGTCGAGAATCGGCGCGATCGCGTTCCAGATACCGGTCTCCCAGTCGATCAGCGTGCCGTAGCAATCGAAGGTCAGGACCGAGAAATCACTGAGCCGCATCGGCCTCCTCCCGTCACTCCATGCGCCTCGCGCTCGCGGCGCGGCCTGTGGCCTGCTGCCGCAGCACGCGGGACGTTGCCCTGCACCGGCGCAAGTCTTACCTCATGCCCATGCCGAATCCCATGAGCTCCTCGCTTGCCTGGCAAGACGCCGCCTCGCCCGCTCCGGTTCCGCCCGGCGCCGTCGCGCGCGGCCCGGCGCACTGCCCGGAGGTGAGCGCGATCACCGACTGGCTGGTCGAGCAGGGGCTGGCGCGGGCGAGCTTCGAGCGCATCGTGGGCGGCTTCTGCGAGCGTCTGGTCGCGATCGAAGTCCCGGTCTGGCGGGGCTACGTATCCGCGCGCACCTTGCACCCGCGCTTCCGCGGCGCGGGTTACATCTGGAAACCGGGCGAGGGCCTGGCGACCGAGGCTTACGCGCACTGGTCGACCGAGCCGCCCGAGGGCTACATGGTGAGCCCGTTCCGGCGCATGGACGTGCAAGGTCTGCGGCATCTTCGCGTGCCCCTCCACGGCGACGGCCCGATCGAGTTCCCGCTCCTCGCCCGCTTCCGGAGCGAGGGTGCGACGGACTACTACGCCGAGCTGCTGGGCTTCGGCATCGACGGCGCGCCGGATGGGCTCACCGGCGTCATGGCGTCCTGGACCACGCGTGGCGCCGGGGGGTTCACGGAGCGTGACGTCGCCATCCTGGCTCATCTGATGCCACGGCTCGCCCTGGCGCTCCAGGCGCGCCTGGGCCACGACATCACCGTCAACCTGCTGGACGCCTATGTCGGCCCGGAGGCGGGGCGCCGGATTCTTGCCGGCGAGATCAAGCGCGGCTCGCTCCAGGTGCTGCCCGCGGTG
>CAZXYL010000680.1:0-1913 GCA_964644915.1 uncultured Geminicoccaceae bacterium | reverse complement strand
GGATCAGCTCGAGGTCGGCGGGCTCGAGCCCGGGCGGCAGGCGACCCGTCCTGTTGACGCCCACGGCTGGCGATGGGGAGGTGTTCTGCATTGCGCCCGGCTCTGACCTCGTCCGGGCGCATTCTCGCGCGTTTCGCCGGGCTGTGGAAGTGCGTGCATGAACGCAACGCCACCGACCCGGCGAGCGGCTCCCTTGGACAGTTCACCGTCGTCGGCTGCCGACGCGCACATAGAGCACGCCGAAGGTGCAGGCGGCAGCGGCCCAGAGAGCCGCGGCGACCGCGAGGCCGACCGTGCCGGCGGGCCCATGCAGCAGGGGAACGGCGAGGCGGGCGAGAGTGGCGAGGCTAAGGGCCAGCGCGAGCAGCCCGACCGCTGCGGGCACCGCGGACGTGCGAGCGCCACGCGTGGCGGCGGTCCGCAGCATCATCACCATGGTCAGCGTGCCGAGGGCGCCGATGGTGAGCGCGTGCTGGAGGTCGACCAGCACGGGCGTGCCGGCAAGGAGCGCGCCGCCCTTGAGGATCAGGCCCAGCGCCAGCCAAGCGTAGCCGAGATGCAGGGTCCACAGATCGGGATAGCCGAGGAGTTCGAGGCCGCGCCAGCGGGAGAGTCGCGCCGCCGTGGCCAGACCTGCGACCAGCGCGGCGGCACCCGCCGCCGGTGCTGCGCCCGGAACCAGATCGAACACCAGCATCAGAACCGCGGCGGCCAGGGCCAGCCGCTCGAGCGCCGGCTGCACCCGCGCCCCCAACTCGTCGCCGCGGCGATGGAGCACGCCCGCGGTGGCGGCAGGGATGATCCGCCCGCCCATCATCATGAGCAGCAGGATCACCAGATCGAGGGCGAGAACCAGGCCGAGCCCCCGGCCGGCGGCCCAAAGGCCGAGATCCTCCGCGTGGTACAGCAGGGCGGCGGCGACAAAGCCGCTCAGGATCGGGGCGAACGCCCGATTGGTCCCCTTGCGCGCTGCACGCAGGAAAGCCGGCGCGGTGCGCGCGGCGAGCAGCGTCGGGAAGAGAAGCGCGAGTCCGGCTGCCGTCGGACCCTCCAGGCCGCCGAGGGCGACTGCCCGCGCGAGCAGCCAGGTGCCGAGGAGGAGGGCGAGCCACGGCCGCGATTGTCGGGCGAGCAGAAAGCCCGCGATCACGGCCAGCGCGTAGCCGAACAGCATCTCCTGCGCATGCCACGCGGGGTCGGCGAGATGAGCCGGCAGCGCGGGCGCGCCGAGATAGGCGAGCAACCAGATCGGTACCGCTGCCAGGGCGAGCGCGCCAGCGGCCGGGAAGAACAGCACGTGGGCGAAGACCCCCCGGGCCTCCGCCTTACGCGGTGGGCGTGCAACCGGAACGCGAGCGCCCTCAGCCGGGGCGGCCATCGATCCGCGGCCGGGTCAGCACCGGCGCGAAGGCGATCACGAAAGCGAGGAAGGCCAGCGACCAGAGCATCGCCGAGAGGGCCAGAACCCAGAGATGAAGCTCGCCCGGGGCCAGTGGTGCGGCGAGCCGTGCCAGCGCGGCGGCACCGACCAGCACATAGCTCGCGGTCACTAGGCGCGACGCCGCGAGCGGCCGGCCGGTATGGCCGAGGGCGGCGCGCGACATGACCGCGAGCGTCATGGTGCCGACGGCGCCGATCGCGAGCCCGTGCAGCCCCTCGGTGGCCGGCAGAAAGCCCCCGAGATCGACCAGCGCCCTCCAGGCGAGGCCGGCCACGAGCCAGGCATAGCCGAGGTGGAGGACCCATAAGAGAGGCTCGTCCAGGGTGCGCGTGCCGGCCCAGCCGCGCATGCGCAGCCCGTGCAGGATCGCGGCGAGCAGCGCGATGGCGCCCGCGAGGCGGGCGAGGCCGGCGACATCGGCAAGGAGCAGCGCGATCAGCGCGGCGATCGCCAGCCGGTCGATGGTCGAGAA
>CAZXYL010000679.1:0-2077 GCA_964644915.1 uncultured Geminicoccaceae bacterium | reverse complement strand
AGGAGATACCCGCGATCCCGCCGAAGCCGAGCGCTGCCGCGACCAGCGCGATGATGAGAAAGATGACGGCCCAGTACAACATGGGTCATTCCTCCGTGGGCCGCGACGGCCCGCCGAGCAGGGCGAGCCGCGGCCGGCCCGGTGGCGCGCCTCACGTCGCGCCCGAGCCTCAGTTCTGGACGTCCTCGGCCGTGTCTTCCACGACTTCCCCGGCCGCCTGGACGTCCTGGCCCATGCCGCGCATCATGTTGCAGGCGCCAAGCACGAACGCCATGCCGAGCAGTAAAACCAACGTCATGGTAACACGCCCCGGGCGCTCGCCCGCTCCGGCCAGGCTCCTCGCCTTGTAAATCATAACGGGTGCTCCCTCTGCTGCATCATGGCAGTTTAACGACCCGCTGACGCAAAAGTTCCGGCCCGTTTCGCCCTGCGGGAGAAGCGTACGCCGTTCATCGGATCAAACGTCTGTGCGGCCGCGTTGTTCTGGTGAGCGGAGCGAATTTCGGACCATCATGGACCTCTACGAATATCCTCTGCTGCACGAGGCCGACCTGATGCTAGCGATCCTCAGGGTGGGGGTGCAGGGGAGCGGGACCATCGACCACTGCCGCGAATATCTCCTCACGGTCCTCAAGCACGCCAGGGAGGATCCGCCGATCGACCAGGAGGAGCTGAAGGCGCGCCTGGAGGACTGCAGGCTCAAGCTCGCGCACGCCCGCCTGGTCGAGAGCAGGGGCGAACGGTTCGAGATCACGCCGCGCGGGCGCGAGGTGCTGGCGGCGAACCCGGGCGGCGTGGACGAGACGGTGCTGATGCAGTTCGAGGAGTTTCGAGCCGCGCTCGGCGGCGCCGATGCGCCCGCTCGCGTCGAGCAGCCGGTGCCGCCGGAGTACGCGGCCGGTTACGTGGCGTTCGGCGCCGGCCGTGCGCTGACGGAGAACCCGCACCCGCGCGACACCCGCCAGCACCTGGACTGGCAGAACGGCTGGTCCCAGGCGCGGGATCGGAGGGTCGAGGGGCAGGGCTGAGGCGGTGCCGCAGCCTCAGTCGTCCGAGCCGAGCAGATGCTCGTCGAGGAAGCGCCCCAGCCAGGCATCGCTCGAGGGCGCGTACCGCCCGTAAGCCTCGAGCTGCACGTCACGCGGCTGCGCCCCGGGCAAGCCGAGCTGGGGCGCGCCGCTTTCCGAGGCCGTCCAGCGGTCGATCATGGCGAGCGTCATCTCGGGGTGAAACTCGATGCCGAAGGCGTTGCCGTAGCGGAAGGCCTGGCTCGGGAAGGGCTCGTTCTCGGCGAGATGGATGCAGCCCGCCGGCAGATCGAACGTCTCCCGATGCCACTGGTAGAACGTCGTGGACGCATCGAAATGAGCGCAGCCGGCGGCTGTCGGCCACACCTCGTGCCAGCCGATCTCGACCAGCCCGTCCGGATGCGGCCCGACCCTGGCGCCGAGCGTTCGCGCCATCAGCTGGGCGCCGAGGCAGATGCCGAGCAGTGGCCGACCGGACGCGAAGGCCGTCGGCAGCCAGTCGAGCTCAGCCCGGATGCCGGGAAGATGATCGTCGTTCGCGCTCATCGGGCCACCGAAGACGACCGCGGCGGCAAAGCGCTCGAGCGATGGCGGCAGGCGATCGCCCTGGCTCGGGCAGCAGCGCACCAGCTCGCAGCCGCGCGCCTCGAGCAGCTCGCCCACCCGGCCGGGCGTCGAGTGGGCCTGGTGGACGACGATGAGCACGCGCTTCGACATGGTTGGCGTCGTCGGCAGCGCCGACTCAGTAGAGGAGGTCGCGCAGGCCGAGCGAGATCACCGGCACGTAGGTCACGATCAGCACGCAGCCGACGATGACGAGGAAGAACGGGATGAGCGCCGGCACCAAGCGCTCTAGCGGCAGGCGCGCCACGCTGCAGGCGGCGAAGAGGTTCACGCCGACGGGCGGGGTGATCATGCCCAAGGCGAGGTTGATCACCATGATGAGGCCGAAATGGACGGGATCGACCCCGAAGGTGATCGCGATCGGCGCCAGGATCGGCGCGAGCACGAGAATCGCCGCCGCGGTCTCGATGAACATGCCGACCATG
>CAZXYL010000678.1:0-6606 GCA_964644915.1 uncultured Geminicoccaceae bacterium | reverse complement strand
CGCGATATGGCCCTTGAGCACCAGCGTGAACCTGCGGCGCATCTCGTCCGTGGGCTCGCCCACGGCCACGGTGCGCGTGATGTCGGTGGTCGCGTCCAGATACTGCCCGCCGGAGTCGACCAGATAGAGCGAGCCCGGCTCCAGCGCGCGGTCGCTCTCCTCGCTCACGCGGTAGTGCGCCATGGCGGCGTTGGGCCCGGCGCCGGAGATGGTCGGAAAGCTGGGGCCGCGGAACAGCGGGTCGCGGCGCCGCTCGGCATCGACGCGTTTCGCCGCCTCGAGCTCGGTGACGGTGCGGCGCACGACTTCGCCCTCGAGCCAGCGCAGGAAGCGGCAGACGGCGGCACCGTCGCGACGCTGCGCGCTGCGCGCCCCCTCCAGCTCGACCGCGTTCTTGCGCGCCTTGGCGAGCCGGCAGGGATCGTCCCCTTCGACGATGCGCGCGCCGGCCGCCTCCAGGCGCTCGCGCACGCCGACGCTCACCATGCCGGCATCGACCAGCACGGCGCGGCCTTGCTCGCCCAGGCGCTCCAGCCCTGTGGGGAACGCGTCGATCGGCTGGACCGAGACGCCGTTGCCGAGCTGCTGGCCCGGTCGGAGCTTGCGCACATCCACGAACAGCTCGACCGCGCCGTCGGCGTGCAGCAGCGCGAAGGCGAGGGTGAGCGGGTTGTAGGGGACGTCGCCGCCGCGGATGTTGAGCAGCCAGGCGATCGAATCGGGTGCGGTGAGCACGGCCACGTCCGCGCCCGCTTTCGCGACCTCCCGGCCCATGCGCGTGCGCTTGTCGGTGCTCGCCTCGCCGGCATAGGCCTCGCCCCGCACGTCGATCGGCGCGATCGGCGCGGGCGGGCGGCTCGTCCAGACGGCGTCCACGGGGTTCGGCGTGAGCGGGACCAGCTCGCCGCCGGCCCTGGCGGCGGCGCGCCGGTAGCGCTCGACCTCGCTCTGGACGTGCAGGAAAGGGTCGTACCCCAGCCGCTCGCCGGCGCGCAGGTGCCTTGCGATCCACTCCGCGGGCGGCTCCTCGACGACGTGGCGGCGCTCGAACAGGGCGGGGTCGAGCTCCGCCTCGGCCTGGAGCGTATAGCGGCCGTCGACGAAGACCGCGGCGCGCTCGGGCAGGACGACGGCGAGTGCTGTGGAGCCGGTAAAGCCGGTCAGCCAGCGCAGCCGCTGGGCCGCGGCCGGGATGTACTCGTTGCGATGCTCGTCCGTGAGCGGCAGGACGAAGCCCTGGGCACCCCGCTCGGCGAGCACGCCGCGCAGCCGCGTCAGGCGCTCCGCCGGCGGCGGTTCGGCCGGCCGCTCGGCCGCGAGCTCCTGCTTCAGCCGCCGCAGGTGGGCGCGCAGCTCGACCGCGTCCGGCGGGGCGACCAGATCGAGCCAGGCGTCGGGGTCCCAGCCTTCGGGCGCGGCGGCGACGCCGCGCACCAGATCGCGCACCTCCGCGGGTGTGCGCTCGACCCCGTGCTGCCGCAGCAGCGCCGCTAGAGCCGTGTCTTGGGTTCGGGCGAAGTCTTGAGCCACCGTCGTCGGCGCCGCGATTATTTGGAGGGCGCCATCACCATGACCATGTTGCGGCCTTCCATGCGCGGGAACTGCTCGATCTTGGCCCGGTCGCCGACCTCGTCCCTGACCCGCGTGAGCACGCCCATGGCGATGTCCTGATGGGCCATCTCGCGCCCGCGAAAGCGCATGGTCACCTTGACCTTGTCTCCTTCCTCCAGGAAGGAGTGGATCTTCTTCATCTTTGTCAGGTAATCGTTCTCGTCGATATTCGGGCGCATCTTGATTTCCTTGACATCGATGACCCGCTGTCTCTTGCGCGCCGCGCTCGCCCGCTTCTGCGCCTCGTATTTGAACTTGCCGTAGTCGAGGATCTTGCAGACGGGCGGCTGCGCGGTCGGCGAGATCTCGACCAGATCCAGGCCCGCTTCCTCCGCCCGGCTCAGGGCCTCGCGCAGGGGCACGACGCCCAGCATGCCCCCATCTTGGTCGACGAGACGCACCTCACGCGCCTCAATACGATCGTTTACCCGGTAATCTTCTTTTGTCGGTGCTGCCATTACGGCCGGATGACCCTCGCTGTTGTCCCAATGCGCAAGTCACCGCCTGGTGAGGGAAATAGAACCCGCCTTCTCACAGGTCAGGCGCCCGCGCTTCTTGCACAAATAACGCCACCGCTTCGTCCAGGGCAAGGGATTCTTGCCGGGTGTCGCCCAGGCGCCGCACCGAGACCGTGCGCTGCTCCGCCTCGCGCCGGCCGACCGCGAGCAGGATCGGCACCTTGGCGAGCGAGTGCTGGCGCACCTTGTAGCCGATCTTGTCGCTGCCGAGGTCGACCTCGCACCGGAGACCCGCACGATCGAGCACGTCGCCGACGATGCGGGCGTAGTCGTCGGCATCGTTGGTGATCGTCGCCACGACCACCTGCACCGGGGCGAGCCAGAGCGGCAGCTTGCCCGCGTACTGCTCGATCAGGATGCCGACGAAGCGTTCCATGGACCCGAGGATCGCCCGGTGCAGCATCACCGGCCGGTGCTTTTGCCCGTCCTCGGCGACGTAGCTGGCGTTCAGCCGCTCCGGCAGGACGAAATCGACCTGGAGCGTGCCGCACTGCCACTCGCGCCCGATGGCGTCGCGCAGGACGAACTCGAGCTTGGGCCCGTAGAACGCGCCTTCGCCCGGATTGAAATTGGTCTCGAGGCCGGCGGCCGCGGTCGCGTCCTGGAGTGCCCGCTCGGCCCGATCCCAGACCTCGTCGCTGCCGGCGCGCACCGGCGGGCGGTCGGCGAAATTGACGCGCACGTCCTCGAAGCCGAAGTCGCGATAGACGCCGAGCAGGAGCTCGCAAAAGCCGATCGTCTCGTCGGTGATCTGCTCGGGCGTGCAGAAGATGTGGGCGTCGTCCTGGGTGAAGGCGCGCACGCGCATCAGCCCGTGCAGGGCGCCCGAGGGCTCGTTGCGGTGGCACGAGCCGAACTCGGCCATGCGCAGCGGCAGGTCGCGGTAGCTGTGCAGGCGCTGGTTGAAAATCTGGACGTGCCCCGGGCAGTTCATGGGCTTGATGGCGAGCGTCTTGTGCTCGGCCTCGAAGGCGAACATGTGCTGGCCGAACTTCTCCCAGTGCCCCGACGCTTCCCACAAGGTGCGATCGAGGATCTGCGGCGTCTTGACCTCGACGTAGCCCGACGCCTCGAGCCGGCGGCGCAGATACGCCTCGATCGCGCGCCAGAGCACCCAGCCCTTGGGATGCCAGAATGCGGAGCCGGCCGCCTCCTCCTGGAAGTGGAACAGGTCGAGCTCCCGGCCGAGGCGGCGGTGATCGCGCCGCTCCGCCTCCTCGAGGCGCTGCAGGTAGTCGTCCAGCTGCTTCTGCGAGGCCCAGGCGGTGCCGTAGATGCGCTGCAGCATCGGGTTGCGGCTGTCGCCCCGCCAATACGCGCCGGCCACCTTGAGGAGCTTGAAGGCGCCGATCCGGCCGGTGGACGGGCCGTGCGGCCCCCGGCAGAGATCGAACCAGCCGTCCTGGTGGTAGAAGGTGACCGGCTCGCCCGCGGGGATGTCGTCCAGCAGCTCCAGCTTGTATGTCTCGCCCTGCGCCTCGAACCGCCGCCTGGCCTCGTCGCGCGAGACGACCTCGCGCCGGAACGGCTTGTCCTGGGCCACGATCTCGCGCATGCGCGCCTCGATCCGGCCGAGATCGTCCGGGGTGAACGGCTCGTCGCGGGCGAAGTCGTAGTAGAAGCCGTTCTCGATCGGCGGGCCGATCGTGACCTGGGTGCCGGGAAACAGCTCCTGGACCGCCTCGGCCATGACGTGCGCGGCGTCGTGCCGGAGCAGCGGCAGCGCCTCGTCGTCCTCGGCCCGGACGAAGCGCACGCGGGCGCCGTCGGGCAGCTCGCGTGCGAGATCGCACAGCTCGCCATCGAGCGTCACGGCGAGCGCGGCCCTGGCCAGGCCGGGGCCGATCGCGGCGGCGAGCTCGGCGCCGGTCGTGCCGCGCGTCACCTCGCGCTCGCTGCCGTCAGGCAGGATCACGCGCACGAGCTTCTCGGCAACGGCAGGGCTGGGCGATGCGGCATTCATCGGCAGGTCGGGTCAGATCGTCGTTCGGGGTCCATAGGTAAGGGCTTTTTGCAGTGCGACAATGAGCGCTGTCAAGCTGCCGGGGCTGCAAGGGGGCGGGGCGCGCCGGCGGCCTCGACCTCGGGCGGCGCGCCTTCGAGCAGCTCGCGATAGACGTCGAGTGTCTTGCGCCCCATCTCCTCGGCGGAGAACGCGTGCACGACGTGGCGGCGCGCGCGCTGGGCCAGGCGCGCGCGGGCATCCGCCGGCATGGCGAGCGCGAGATCGAGGGCATGGGCGAGCTCCTCGGCATCGTTCGGCGGCACCAGCCAGCCGGTGGCGGCCGGCATCACGGTCTCGCTCAGGCCGCCGATGTCGGCCGCGATCACCGGCTTGCCCATGGCCTGGGCCTCGACCGAGACGCGCCCGAACGCCTCCGGGCCGATCGAGGGCACCACGACGATGTCGGCGAGCGAAAACGCCGCCGGCATGTCGTCGCAGCTCCCGACCATGCGCACCACGCCGGAGAGCCCCATGGCGCCGATCAGGCCTTCGATCTCGCCGATGTAGCCGGTGCGCGGCTCGAGGCTGCCGACCATGAGGCAGACGAAGTTGCGTCGGGCCAGCCGGTCGATCGCCTTGAGCAGCAGCTGGTGACCCTTGATCCGCGTCACACGCCCCGGCAGCATGACGACCATGGTCCCGGGCTCCAGCCGCCAGCGCTCCACCAGCGGCGCCGTACGCGCGTCGGTGATCGCGGCCGGATCGAAGGCCGCGAGGTCGACCCCGCGCGGGATCGTCCGCAGCCGGTCCGGGCCGACCCCGTAGCGGGCCTGCACATGGTCGGCGACGTAATCGGAGATCGCGATGACGCGCTCGCCCTTGGCCATGACGGCGTTGTAGTGGCGCTTCAGCCAGTGCTCGCTGCCGTCGTAGACGCCATGGAAGGTGGTCACGAACGGGACCTTGCAGCGCTTGGCCGCGAGGTAGGCGCTCCAGGCCGGCGCGCGCGAGCGCGCGTGCACCAGCTGCACCCCCTGGTCGCGAATCAGCTTCTGCAGGCGGCCGATGTTGGCGTGGATCACCCACGGGCTCTTGGCCGCCAGCGGCAGCCGGTAATGCCGCGCGGCGCAGGCTGCGAGCTCGCTGATCGCGGCGCCGCCGCTCGACGCCACGAGCGCGGTCCAGCCCTGCGCGCTCAGATGGCGCGCGATGTCCAGGGTGCCCCGCTCGACCCCCCCGGTGCCCAGCGCCGGCAGCACCTGCAGGATCCTGGGCCCCACGGGGGCCGGCGCGTCGTGCCCGACCTGAGGTTGGCCAAACGTATCGTTCATGTTGCCGCGCAAGCCGGCGACGACAGCCGCCGGAAAAGGCCGAAGCCCGATGCCGGGCTACCCCTCAGCGCGGGTGCTAGCACGAATTGCCGGGCAGGCAAACCAGCTTGGCACGCGAAGGGGCGGCCGGGCGTGAGGGCGCCGGGATGATGTCCCTGACGCCGGTGCTGCATCTGCTGCCGCCCGAAGTGGCGCACGACGCCGCCATCTGGGCGCTGGCGCGCCGCGTGGCGCCCAGGCCCAGGCTGCCCGCGCTGCCGCGCCTGGAAACTGTATTGTTCGGTCACCGCCTGCCGCATCCCCTGGGCCTGGCGGCGGGCTTCGACAAGAACGGCGAGGCGATCGATGCCTGCTTTCGCCTCGGCTTCGCCTTCGTCGAGATCGGCACCATCACGCCGCGCGCCCAGGCCGGCAATCCGAAACCCCGGATGTTCCGGCTGCGCGAGCAGCAGGCCCTGATCAACCGGCTGGGCTTCAACAATGAGGGTCTGGACGCGATCCGCGCGCGGCTCGCAGGGCGCGCCCCGTTGCCGGGCCTGCTCGGTGCCAATATCGGCATGAACCGGGACGCCGAGGACCCGATCCGCGACTACGTGGACGGGCTGCGCGGCGTCTACCCGTTGGTCGACTACGTGACCGTGAACGTCTCCTCGCCGAACACGCCCGGGCTGCGCGAGCTGCAAGGCAAGGCCTGGCTCGCCCCTCTCCTCGAGGCGCTGCTCGAGACCCGGGCCGGACTCGCCGGCGCCGCGCCGCCGAAGCCGCTGCTCCTGAAGATCGCGCCGGATCTGAACGCGGACGAGGAGGCGGAGCTCGCCCTGGTGGCGCTCGAGAAGCGCATCGAAGGGCTGATCGTGAGCAACACCACGCTCGCCCGTCCCGCCGGGCTGACCGGGCGGCACCGGGCGGAGACCGGCGGCCTCAGCGGCCCGCCCCTGTTCCACCGCTCGACCGAGCTCCTGCGCCGCATGCGCCGTCTGACCGCGGGCGAGCTGGCGCTGATCGGCAGCGGCGGCATCGCCAGCGGCGCGGACGCCTATGCCAAGATCCGCGCCGGCGCGTCCGCACTCCAGCTCTATACCGCGATGATCTACCAGGGTCCGGCGGTGGTGCGCCGCGTCCTGGTCGAGCTCGACCGCCTCCTCGGGCGCGACGGCTTCACCGGCATCGCCCAGGCGGTCGGCAGGGACGTGACGGGCCC
>CAZXYL010000677.1:0-10732 GCA_964644915.1 uncultured Geminicoccaceae bacterium | reverse complement strand
CACCCGGATCGCGGGCGCGGCGCCGAAGGTCGCGACCGTGACGCGGCAGTCGGGGGGCGTGCGCGCATCGAGGAACCGCTGCAGCCCGGCCAGGATCTTCTGCGGGTCCTGGTCCGGCACGAGGCGGCAGCTGAGCTTGGCCTTCGCCCGGGCCGGGATCACCGTCTTGCTGCCCTCGCCCGTATAGCCGCCCCACAACCCGTTGAGATCGCAGCTCGGCCGCGACCAGATCCGCTCGAGCGTGCTGCGCCCGGCCTCGCCCGCCGGCCTGGTGAGCCCGATACCGGCGAGGAACGCGCCCTCGTCGAACGGCAGATCCGCCCATTGCGCCGCCTGCGCCGGGTCGAGCTCACGCACCTCGTCGTAAAAGCCCGGGATCGCGACCCGGCCGTGCGCATCGTGCAGGTCGCCCAGGATCTTGGCCAGCACGTTCAAAGGATTGGGCACCGCGCCGCCGTAGAGGCCGGAGTGGAGATCGTGCGCGGGGCCGGACAGCGTGATCTCGACGTAGAGGAGGCCGCGCAGCATGGTCGCGATCGCAGGCGTATCGACGTCCCACATGTTGGTATCGGAGACCACGCAGACGTCCGCCCGGGCGAGCTCGTCCCGATGCGCCGCGAGGAACGGCTCCAGCGAGGGGCTGCCGCACTCCTCCTCGCCCTCCAAAAAGACGCTGACCGGGACCGGGGGCGCGCCGTGGACGGTGTGCCAGGCGCGCAGCGCCTCGAGCCAGCTCATGACCTGGCCCTTGTCGTCCACCGCACCGCGCGCGACCATGCGCGGGCCGTGCGGGCCGTCGACGAGCGTCGGCGTGAAGGGCGGCGTCGCCCAGAGCTCGACCGGATCGGGCGGCTGCACGTCGTAGTGGCCGTAGTAGAGGATGTGCGGCCCTGTGCCCGCACCCGGCCCCGGGTGATGGGCCACGACCATCGGCTGGCCCGTGCTCTCGCGCACCTCGGCCGCGAAGCCTAACGAGGCGAGCTGGGCCTGCAGCCACTCGGCCGCGCGCCGGGTCTCGGCCGCGTAGGCGGGATCGGTGCTGATGCTCGGTATGCGCAGCAGCTCCTGCCAGCGTTCGAGCGCGCCCGCGCGATCGGCGTCGAGCTGGGCCAGCACCGGGTCGAGCGGGAGGGCCATGCGTGATCTCCGATGTGGTCGTGCGCGCGGTTCGCGGGTCTTAGCACGGACCGGGCCGCGAGACAGCAGGCACGGAGGATCGCGCGTCGGGGTCCTCGCTCGGGAATTTGCCCGCACCGGACACGTTTGCCCCCAAGATCGTCGCCGGCGCCGAGCTGCGGGTCGCGCAGCCCGGGCGCGCTCTGGCAGAACCGCGGGGGAGACGCTAGATAAGGTGCATGGGGACCGGACAATGATCCAGACGCAGCGCACCGCAAAGTTTCACATCGGCCAGATCGTCAGGCACCGCTTCTTCTCGTTCAGGGGCGTGATCTTCGACGTCGACCCGCAATTCAGCAACACCGAGGAGTGGTACGAGGCGATTCCCAAGCAGATCCGGCCGAAGAAGGACCAGCCGTTCTACCACCTCCTGGCCGAGAACGCGGAGGCCTACTACGTCGCCTACGTCTCGGAGCAGAACCTGGTGCTCGACGACTCGGGTGAGCCCGTCGGGCACCCGCAGGTCCAGGAGATCTTCGGCGAGCTCAAGGGCGATCACTACGCGGGCAGCGACGTCATCAAGCCGCATTGAGCCGGCGGCCCGGCGCGGGGCGTTTTCCCACCACCATCCATCGGACCTGTTCGATATCTTCGATCGAGAGCTGAAGGCGCTCAGGCGGCGCGGTCGCGGGCGCCCTTCGGATCGGACTTGTCGGCCTGCTCCTTGACCAGGGCGTCGAAGACGTATTCGGCCGGGCGCTGGTGCTCGAGCGGAATCTCGGGCGCCATGGGGGCGTCGATCTCGACCCCCTGGCGGCCGATCCGCCAGGCCTTGAGCGGATGGGTGAAGGTGTCGGTGACCGCGGTCGGCTCGTAGCCGCAGTGCGCCATGCAGTTCGCGCACTTCTCGTAGTTGCCGGTGCCGTAGCTGTCCCAGTCGGTGGTCGCCATCAGCTGGTTGAACGACGACGCGTAGCCTTCGCCCAGTAGGTAGCAGGGGCGCTGCCAGCCGAAGATGTTGCGGGTCGGGTTGCCCCAGGGCGTGCAGCGGTACTGCTGGTTGCCGGCGAGGAAGTCGAGGTAGAGCGGCGAGTGGCTGAGCTTCCAGGCTTTGCCGCGCCCGAGCCGGAAGATGTCGCGGAACAGCTGCTTGGTCTTGCGCCGGTTGAGGAAGTGCGCCTGATCGGGCGCGCGCTCGTAGGCGTAGCCCGGCGAGACCGTGATCCCCTCGACGTCGAGCTCGGCGCTCACGTAATCGAAAAATGCCGCCACATCCGCGGCCGGCACGCCGTCGAACAGGGTGGCGTTGACGTTGACCCGAAAGCCGCGCGCGCGCAGCAGCCGGATCGCCGCGACGGCGCGATCGAACACGCCCGACTGGCAGACCGAGCGGTCGTGGTGCTCCTTCAGGCCATCGAGGTGAATCGAGAAGGTGAGATAGGGCGAGGGCTCGAACAGGTCGATCTTCTTCTCGACCAGGAGCGCGTTGGTGCACAGGTAGACGAACTTCCGGCGCGCGACGATGCCCTTGACGATCTCGCCGATCTCCTTGTGGATCAGAGGCTCGCCGCCCGGGATCGAGACGATCGGCGCGCCGCACTCGTCGACCGCGTCCAGGCACTCCTGCAAGGACAGGCGGCGGTTCAGGATCGGGGCCGGATAATCGATCTTGCCGCAGCCGGCGCAGGCGAGATTGCAGCGGAACAGCGGCTCCAGCATCAGGACCAGCGGGTACTTGTCGCGGCCGAGCAGGCGCTGCTTGAGGATGTATGCGCCGACACTGATCTGTTGGCGAAGGGGGATGGCCATAAGGCGGTCCTAACTCCGAGAACTAAAGGGGGGAAGAGCCCGCTCAGCATGCCCTCGATCGGGGGGCGGGGGCGGCGAGCTCCGCCGGCAGCCGGAAATGCACGCTTTCCGAGATGCCGTCGAGGGTTGCGACCTCGACCGAGAAGCCCTCGCCCAGCCGCTCGATCAGCTGCTGCACCAGAAGCTCGGGCGCCGAGGCGCCGGCGGTGATGCCCACCGACCCGGCGCCCTCGAGCCAGGCGAAATCCAGCGCATCGGCCGAATCGATCAGGTAGCTGGGGATGCCGGTGGCGGCACCGATCTCGCGCAGGCGATTGGAATTGGAGCTGTTCTGCGCGCCGACGACGAGGATCACGTCGACCTCCGCGGCCAGCGCGCGCACGGCGGTCTGGCGATTCTGCGTCGCGTAGCAGATGTCGCGCGTGTCGGGACCCACGATCGAAGGGAACCGGGCCTTCAGGGCAGTGATCACGTCGCGCGTATCGTCGACGCTGAGCGTCGTCTGGGTGACGAAGGCGAGCTTGTCGGGATCGCTCGGGCTCAGCCTCTGGACGTCCTCGACCTCGGAGATCAGGTGCACCGGCCCATCGATGCGGCCCATGGTGCCCTCGACCTCCGGGTGGCCCTCGTGCCCGATCAGCACCACCTCATAGCCTTTGCCAGCGTAGCGCTGGCCTTCCTTGTGCACCTTGGTCACCAGCGGGCAGGCGGCATCGATCACGCGCAGGCGACGCCGGCGCGCGGCGTCCTCCACGGCTTCGGCAACGCCGTGCGCGCTGAATACGGTGACCGCGCCCTCGGGGATCTCGTCCACGTCGTCCACGAAGCGGGCGCCCTTGCTCTTCAAGGCTTCGACCACGTGCTTGTTGTGGACGATCTCGTGGCGCACGTAGACGGGCGGCCCGTACCGGTCGAGGGCCCGCTCGACGATCTCGATCGCCCGCTCCACGCCGGCACAAAAGCCGCGCGGCTGGGCCAGAAGAACGCGTAACGAAGCTCTCGACATCGACGGGATCCTCCCGGGGGCACATTCTTCGCCGCGACGGCCCTCCAGGGGGCGTCACTTTAGGCGCATCATCATCGAGCAAAAGGGATTTTACAGCCCGGCGACGGCGCTCACCCGCAGGTGTTGCGCGGTGACCACACCCGCGCGGCGCCCTACGCGTGCGATCAGCCCGGGGTCCGCGATGGCCCGGCTCGCCCCTCGAACAGCGACCAGGCGAGCAACCCGGGCACCCCGTAGACCAGCTCGCGCGCCCTCTTGATCAGCGCTGCCGCGAGTGCCAGCTCGGCCGGGATTCCGAGCCACACGGCGGCGAGAACCAGCCCGCCTTCCTGCATGCCGAGACCGCCCGGGATGGCGAAGCCCGCGCTGCGCACGCCCTGCGCGACGCTCTCGAGGATCACCGCCTCGGCAAGGCCGATCGGATGCCCGACCAGGTAGAATGCGACCCAAATCTCCACGCTTCCCCAGAGCCAACCGACCATGCGCAACGCGGCGCCGGCGACAAGGTTTCGTCCGCGCCGGTAGCAGGCAAGGATTTCGCGGTCGAGCGCGGCCGCACCCCCCGTCAGGCGCAGCCACGCCCGGCCGCCCGAGACCTGCTCCAGCAGGCGGGCGAGACGCAGGAACAGCCCCTCCCGCTGGGCGAGCAGGAACACCGCGAGCACCAGGCTCAGCACGATCACGCCGAGGGCCACCTCGGCGAGCCCGGTGCGGGCGCCGCCCGCCGCCAGAAGAAGGGCGAGCCCCAGCCCCACGAACAGCACCTGCGTGCCAAGCCCGACCGTCAGATCGACCACCACGCTCGCGCCTGCGGGAGCGGCGGGGACTCCGGAACGGTGCAGGAGCCGCGTGCGGACCAGCTCGCCGCCGACCTGAGCAACCGGGAGCAACCCGTTCACCGCGACGCCGATCCAGCGCATCGGCAGCAGCAGGCTTACAGGCGCCTGATGGGCGGACGGCAGGAACGCGCGCCAGCCGGCGGTATCCGCCAGCAGCACGCCCAGATGCAGCGGCAGCACCACGAGGGCGCCGGCGCCGGCAAGGGCCAGCGCCCCGCCGACCTCGGCAGCGCCCCAGTAGCCCACCATGCCCGCGATCAGGCCGAGGCCGAGAAGCCAGCCGAGGAAGATCACCGGGCGCATCCTCGGTTCAGCCGAGAAAGCCGTGGTGCCGATACCATTCGATCGCGTCGCGCACGGCGCTCTCGGCCGGTCGGCTCGCATAGCCGAGCTCGCGCTCGGCCTTGGCCGAGGTGAAGTACATGCGCTTGCGGCTCATGCGCAGGCCGTCGACGGTCAGCATGGGCTCGCCCCGGCGGGTGATGCGGGCCACCGCCTCCACCGCGTGCGCGATCGGCAGCAGGATCTCCTGCCGCAGCCGGATGCGCGGCGGGCGCCGGCCGACCTGGCGGGCGACCAGGGCCAGAAGCTCGCCGAGCGGGAGGTTCTCGCCGCCGAGGATGTAGCGCTCGCCGGGCTGGCCATGCTCGGCGGCGAGCAGGTGACCCCTTGCCACGTCGTCGACATGGACGACGTTGAGGCCGGTATCGACATAGGCCGGCATCCGCCCCCTGGCGGCCTGCAGGATGACCCTTCCGCTCGGCGTCGGGCGGCTGTCGCGCGGGCCCACCGGCATCGAAGGGTTCACGATCACGACCGGCAGCCGCTCGCGTTCGACCAGCTCGCGCACCGCCTGCTCGGCGAGGAATTTCGAGCGCTTGTAGTGGCCGACCATGTCGCCCAGCTGCACGGGCGTGGTCTCGTCGGCGGCACCGCCGTCCGCGCGCAGGCCCAGCGCCGCGACGCTGCTCGTGTAGACGATCCGCTCGAGCCCGGCCTCTGCGGCCGCCCGCAACAGCGCCCGGGTGCCCTCGACATTGGTGCGGTACAGCGGCTGCGGGTCCGGCGCCCACAGCCGATAGTCAGCGGCGACATGAAAGAGCGCGCGGCAGCCGCGGACCGCAGCCCCGAGGCTCTCCGGCTGGTCGAGGTCGCCGACCACGGTCTCGACGTCCAGACCCTCGATGTTGCGGCGATCGCTTCGCGATCGCACCATGATGCGGACCGCCTGGCCGCGGGCGAGCAGCTCGCGTGCGACCGCGGAGCCCACGAAGCCCGTGGCACCCGTGACCAGTGCGGTCACGAACGGCGGCTCTGCATCGCGGGCACGCGCACCGCCTGCCAGAGCACCCAGAGCGCGTACAACGGCGCGCCCACGCCGGCGAGGGCGATGAACGGCTCGAGCGCGCCCACCCAGGTGATCGGGACGAGCAGATAGAGGACATCCTCGACCGCGAAGCCGAGCAGGTTCGGCTGGCGCGTCGCGGCCTTGCCGAGCCGGCGCTCGATTTCCGCCCGCAGGCTGATGATGATCGCGATCGAGACGCCCGCGAGCACCCCCAGCTCCGCGGCCCAGCCATCGAGCGCGCCCGACGGCAGCCCGAGACCGATACCCATGAAGACCATGGTCAGCACGGTCGCGTCCGCCGCGAGATCATAGTAGTGGCCGAAGCGGCTGGTGCGCCCGGTCATGCGTGCCAGCTCGCCGTCGGCATGATCGAGCACCAACGCCAGGACGAACATCACGGCGCCGAGATGGGCGAGCGCGCCGCCCGCCGCGAACAGCCCGGCCGCAGCCAGGCCCGTAAGCAGGCTCAGCGTCGTGATGTGATTGGGCGTGACCGCCGTCTGCTGTAGCGGTGCGACCAGCCGTCTAGCGAGCTGCTGGTCCCAGGGCGGTTCGATCGCGGCGAGGCGGAGCATCGGGCAGCTCAATCAACCGTGGAAAGACCTCGCTTCTCGCACGGGCGAGGTCCTCTGGAAAGTCGATTTCGATCCATGGCAGGCCGGTGATGTCGACGATGCTGAAGCCGGGATCCGGCTGCGCCTGGATCACGTCGCGCATCGGCTCCTCATAGATCACATCCGTGCGCCCGCCCTGCACGTAGCGTCCGATCGTCGCGCCGAGCCCGGCGGCGGTCGCGGCATCGAAGCGGGCAAAGCCCACCCACTCGGCCCAGAAGTCGAAGCGCTCGGCCTGGACCTGCTTGTGAAAATCGATCACGCGGCCCGCGCGCACGCAGACCTTGAGCGGATCCTCCCCCGGCTCGACCCGGCGGTCGATCAGCACGCAGTTGGGGTTCTGCGCCTCGAGCAGAGGCTGGAGCACACGGAAGTCGTACAGCACGTCCGCATCCATGTAGAGCACCGGCTCGCCCGCCGCGAGCAGGTCGCGCAGCGTCCACAGCGAGAGCAGGCTGCTCCTGCGATAGTCCGGATTGAACAGCGTGCGCACGAAACCGCGGGCGCCGATCCGCTCGAGCTCGGCCTCGATCAGCTCCGCGCGATGCCCGACCACGAGGGTGACATCCTCGAGCCCGAAATGGCGCAGGATCCGGAGGTGTCGCTCGAGCAGGGTCTCGCCGCCGAAGCGGAGCAGGGCCTTGGGCGGCGGCGCGGACTCGCCCCGGGTCAATCGCGCACCGACGCCGGCGGCGAGCATGGCGACTTTCATGCGGTTTCGTCCTCAGGCAGCCTGGGGCGCAGCAGAACCAGGACACTCGGCAGGACCACCAGCGTGCAGACGAGGCTCCACAGGATCGCGATCACCAGCAGCTGGCCCATGCTGGCGAGGCCGCGGTGCGCCGAGATGGCGAGCGAGCCGAAGGACGCGATCGTGGTCAGCGCGCTGAACAGGACGGCGCGCGGCGTACTGGTGGCGAACAGGCCGCCGTGCTCCATCTCCTGCTGCCGGCGCATGACCACATGGATCGCACCGCTCACGCCCAGCCCGAGCAGCAGCGGCAGGACGATCACGTTGGCGAAGTTGAACTCGAGATCGAGCAGGACGGCGGTCGCGGCGGTGTAGAGCACGGCCAGCCCGATCGGGGCCAGCACCAGTAGCACGTCGAGCGAGTTGCGCAGCACCAGGCCCAGCACCAGGGTGATGAGGATCAGCGCCAGGAAGCCCGCCTGCCGGAAGGCCAGAACGACCGCCTCGCTCGCCTGGGTGACGATCACCGGCATGCCGGTGGCCCGGGGCGCCTCTTCCAGCACGGCGCGCGCGAAGCTGCCGAGCGCCCGGGTGTCGGCGATGAACTCTGCGGGCTGGACCACCACTCTTGCTTCGCCCGCGGGCGAGAGCCAGCGCTCGCGGACATGCCCGGGCAGGTCGTCGAGCTGGACCGGGCCGGCGTCCAGGGCTCGGTTGAGCTGCTCGAGCAGGAGGGGCACGGAGCCCACCAGGCGCCGCTCGAGCTCGGCCAGCTCGGCGCCATCCTGTCGCGCCGGCTTGAAGCGGGCGAGGGCATCGGCCAGCCGATCGGCGCCGTGGCGCCCGGCCCCGCCGTTCGCCTGCTCGAGTCTGACCTGCAGCCTCAAGGCGGCCGCCGCGCGGACCTCGGCGCTCACGTCGTCGATCGGATCCACGGCCAGCATCGGACCCAGATAGAACGCGAGATCGTCCAGGATCTCGAGTTTCTCCTCCTGCTCCGCCGGGACGAGGCTCCCGATCGTGATGGTGCGGCCCACCTCCGGCAGGGCCTCCAGCCGGTCGGCGAACGCCCTGGCCTGTTCGAGATCGGGCGCGAGCACGTCGATGCTGTAGGGGCTGGTCGCCTGCGCCGCGGC
The DNA here is from genome assembly GCA_964644915.1 of uncultured Geminicoccaceae bacterium. Taxonomy (GTDB): domain Bacteria; phylum Pseudomonadota; class Alphaproteobacteria; order Geminicoccales; family Geminicoccaceae; genus CAZXYL01. The sequence goes on along the minus strand of CAZXYL010000677.1, from coordinate 2,173 downwards.
GAGCTCGCGGAAGGTCGCGACGGATTCGGCGGCCGGGTCTCTCAGGTTCATCGGGTCGAAGTCGAACCTGACCTGGGGCAGGGCCGTGGCCGCCGCGATGCCGGCGATGCCGGCGACGACCAGGACCGTCTTGTTGTAGTGCTCGTAGCGGGGGCGCGGGATGGCGGGCCGACGCCGCGGGCGCAGGCCCGGCGGCGCGGGCATGAGGCAGATCAGCGCCGGAAGCAGGCTGATGCTGGTGAACCAGGCGATCCCCATGCCGCCCGCGGAGATCACGCCGAGCTCGGCGAGACCCTTGTAGTCCGTGGGGGCGAAGGCGAGGAAACCGATTGCTGCGCAGAGCGCGCTGAGCGACAGCGGACCGGCCACGCCCATGACCGCATGCCGGAGCGCGCCCTCGGTGAAGCCGATCTCGGCAGCGGCTTCCCGATAGCGCAGCGTCAGGTGGATGCCGAAGTCGACGCCCAGGCCGACGAACAGCACGGCAAAGGCGACGGAGATCAGGTTGAGCTCGCCGATCGCGAGCGTGGCGAAGGCGGCGGTGAGGCTCAGGCCGATGAAGAGCGTGGCGAGCGTCGCGACGATCAGGCGCAGCGACTTCAGGCCCCAGACCAGGAGCACGGCGACCGCCACGGTGGTGATCGCCGATGCGAGGGTGGCACCGGCGGCGACGCTCTCGAGCTCCTCCTGCTCGAGCACGGGCGAGCCCGTCAGCCGGAAGCGGAAGCCGTCCGCCGGCCCGATGCCGAGGCCGGCCGCATGGGCACGGAGGGCGTCGATCGCGCCGGCGGCGGGAATGAGCTCCTCCGGGTCCTCGTGCGGCTGAGCGATTACGAGCTGGCGCGTCGAGGCGAGCTCGCCTGCATCGGTCATCAGGGCCTGCCAGGAGACCTGCCCCGGCGTTCCCAAAAGCTGCGCCTCGACGGCATCGGCCATATCGGCGAACAGCCGGTGGAGCTCGTCAGGCAGCTCCGCTTCGGCTTCGGGGTTGCCGACCGCGAGATCGACGAAGTGGGCGAGCCCGCGCAGGCTCGGGTCCTGGGCCAGGGCTGCGAGCAGCGGCTGGGCCGCGGCGAGACGGTCGCTGAGCTCCGCGAGCTCGTCGAGGTCGAGATAGAGCAGGCCGTGCTCGATGAAGAACGGCTCGCCCTGCATGTACTCGACGGCCTCGAAGTGCAGCTCGTCCGCCTCCAGGGCCTGCGCGAGCTCGCGCGCGGCCTCGGCCGCCAGCTCGGGCGTGGGGCCCTCGATGACCGCGACGATCGGCGTTACGAAGGCCGGAAAGGCCTCTCGGAAAGCGATCGTGTCGCGCCGGAAGGGCACGTCCGCGGAGATCATGTCCACCGTGTCGGTGTTGATGCCCAGATTGCGCGCCGTGTAGCCGACAGAGACGACCGTGAGCACCAGCGCGAGCAGGACGACGAGCACGGGATGGCGCAGGATCACGCCGACCCAGCCGCGCAGGCCGTCGTAAGCCCGCGCGCTCAGGCGTTCAAGCACGACCACCCCCGGCTTGCGTGAAAGGACGGAACGTGATCACGATGGACGGCGTTCTCGAGCACTGGCGAAATGTGGGATAATCAGAACATATGTCGAGGCGATTGTTCAATCGGCTGATCGCCGCGCTGATCGGCGTGGTCCTGCTCTCGGCGCCGGCCCGCGCGCAGGACGACGGCCCGGAGGCGGTCATCGAGCGGCTCAGCGAGACGTTGCTGGACGTGATGCAGGCGGCCGACGAGCTGGGCTACGCCGGTCGCTTCGAGCGGCTCAAGCCGGTGCTGACCGAGGTCTTCAACTTCCCCTTCATGGCCAGGATCGCGGTCGGTACGACTTGGCGGGAGCTCGGGGAGCCCGAGCGTGAGCGGCTGGTGGAGCTCTTCACCGAGATGAGCATCGCCAACTTCGCCGCGCGCTTCGACGGCTACGGCGGGGAGCACTTCGAGGTCGTGGGCCAGGCACCGGGGCCGCGCGATGCCGTGCTGGTGAGGAGCCGCCTCGTGCGCCCGCAGGACGAGCCGGTGGCGCTCGACTATCTCGTGCGGGAGCTCGAGGGCGAGTGGCAGATCATCGATGTGCTCCTGGATGCGACCTTCAGCGAGCTCGCCCGCCAGCGGGCCGAGTTTGCGGCGATCCTGCGCGCCGGCGGCGTGCCTCAGCTGGTCGCCAGCCTCGA
>CAZXYL010000676.1:0-2864 GCA_964644915.1 uncultured Geminicoccaceae bacterium | reverse complement strand
GGACGCGCCATTATACCCTCGGCTACAAGGTGTTCCCGGACGGAGCCGGCGCATGCCGGTAGAGGGCATTGCCATGGAGGAGGGCAAGGGCGGCACGGACCTCAGCGTCGTCATCCCGGTGTTCAACGAGGAGGAGTCACTGCCGGTCCTGGTGCAGCGCATCCTCGGCGTGGTCGCGGAGAACCACCTGGGTCTCGAGCAGATCATCCTGGTCGACGACGGCAGCACGGACGGTTCCTGGGAGATCATGCGCCGGCTCGCGAGCGAGCACGCGGAGATCACCGCCGTGCGCCTGCGCCGCAACTTCGGCAAGGCGACCGCGCTCAACATCGGCATCAACGCCGCCACTGCCAGCATCATCATCACGATGGATGCCGACCTGCAGGACGATCCGAGCGAGCTGCCGCGCTTCATCGAGGCGATCGAGGACGGTCACGACCTGGTCTCCGGCTGGAAGAAGATGCGCTACGACCCGCTTTCCAAGACCCTGCCGTCCCGTCTCTTCAACTGGGCCACGGCGGTACTGAGCGGCATCCCGCTGCACGACTTCAACTCGGGCTTCAAGGCCTATCGCCGCCAGATCTTCGATTCCGTCGAGCTGTACGGCGAGCTACACCGCTTCGTGCCCGTGCTCGCCAACTCGCTCGGCTTTCGCATAGGCGAGCTGGTGGTGCGCCATCATCCCCGCAGGTTCGGCAAGTCCAAGTTCGGCGTGCGCCGCTTCCTGCACGGCTTCGTCGATCTGCTCACGGTGCTGGCGATCACGCGCTACGCCCGTCGGCCGGGGCATCTCTTCGGCGGCGCCGGCACGGTGTTGCTGGTGGCCGGCCTGGCGGTCATCACCTACCTGAGCGCGATCTGGATCGGCGGCGCTCACATCGGCGGCCGGCCGCTGCTGCTGTTCGGGGTGCTCGCGGTCATCCTGGGTCTGCAGGTGCTCTTCTTCGGCATCCTGGCCGAGCTGATCAACAGCCGCACACCGGGTGCCCAGCCCAAGACGCTGGTCCGGGAAACGGCATCGGGCAAAGGTACGATCGCGTGCGCGGGCGGCTCCTCTCCACCGCCCTAGCCCTCGTCGTCAGCGCGGCGGCGCTGTGGTGGCTCCTCTCGCATTCGGATCTCGCCGCGCTGCTCGTGCTCGCCCGCGACGCGCAGGTCTGGCAGCTCGGCCTCGCCGTGCTGCTGCTGCCGGTCGTGCAGGCGCTGCGCGCCTGGCGCTTTTCGCTCATGCTGTCCGGGCGCACGGGCCCGCCGTCGTGGACCCTGTTCGACGTCACCGTGCGCCTGCTCGTGTTCAACTTCCTGCTGCCGTTCAAGCTCGGCGAGCTCAGCTTCCCCTTGATGATGCGCCGGACGTTCGCGACCGAGTACAGCCGCTCCGCGGGCGTGCTGCTGCTCGCCCGACTGATGGATTTCGGCGTGGTCGCAGGGTTTCTGTTCCTGGCGGCGGCGCTGGTCCTGCCGACCGGAGCCGCTCCCGGATCGGCGCCGATGCTGCTCCTTGCCGGCGTGCTCTCGTTCGCCGCACCGGTCCTGGCGATCACCGCGGCGGTGCCGATCCGGCGGGCCGGAGCCGGATGGCCGCGCGCCCGGCCGATCATCGAGCGGCTGCTCTGGGGCGCCGCGATGGTTCGTGGCGGCAGCCGGCGGGCGCTCGCGATGGCGCTGACTGCGCTGCTCTGGGCCCTGCACATCCTGACCGGCTGGCTCGCGGCGTCGGCGGTCGCCGCAGGTCTGCCCTTTCTCGCCATCGCCATGGCGAGTGCTGCGAGCCATCTCGCGTTCGCCCTGCCGGTGCCCGCGATCGTCGGGCTCGGCCCGGCCCAGGCGGCCTGGAGCATGGCCCTGCACCTGGTGGGCATCGGTTGGGAGGTGGCGGTGCTGACCGCCCTGCTCGCGCACGCGGTGCTCCTCTGCGGCGCGCTCGGCCTCGGGCTGGTGGTGCTCGTGGCGCGGATCTGGCGACCGGTGCTCTCCCGCAGCGCAAGCACCTCGCAGTCCAGCCCGCATTGATCCGGCTGCGGGTGGAACTCTGGTACCGCAAGCGGGCGTTTGCCATCAGGCGCAGGCTGACGAACGGTGGGGCACCGCGTTAAACTCCCGAAGAAGGGGTCGCACCCGTTTGGCGAGGGCGACGTTCGCACCAACATTAGTGCCATGAGCAAGAAGGATCTGCCGACCCGTCCGGGCAGCAGCGATCCTGTCCGGAGCTTTCTCAAGGAGGTGGCGGGGACGCCGCCGCCGAAGCCGGGCACCGGCCGCGCGCGTCTGATCTTCGCCATGGACGCGACGGCGTCACGCGAGCCGAGCTGGGATCAGGCCTGCCAGGTCCAGGGGCAGATGTTCCTGGAAACGGCGGCGCTGGGCGGGCTCGACGTGCAGCTCGTCTATTATCGCGGCTTCAACGAGTGCCGGGCGAGCAAGTGGGTGAGCAACCCCACGGACCTCGTCCGCCTCATGACCGGCGTGTTCTGCCTCGCGGGGCAGACCAAGATCGGCCGCGTCCTCCAGCACGCGATCACCGAGACCGGGAGGAAGCGCGTCGCCGCACTGGTGTTCGTCGGCGACTGCTTCGAGGAGAACCTGGATCAGGTCGGCCAGCTCGCGGGCCAGCTGGGCGTGCAGGGCGTGCGCGCCTTCCTGTTCCAGGAGGGGCACAACCCGGACGCCGAGCGGGCGTTCCGCCACATCGCCCGGCTGACCGGGGGTGCGCATTGCCGCTTCGATGCCAACAGCCCGCAGCAGCTGCGCGATCTCCTGGGGGCGGTGGCGGCCTATGCCGCGGGCGGCCAGCAGGCGCTGGCCGATCTGTCCAAACGCGCGGGCACCCAGGTGAAGTTACTGGCGAGCCAGATCAAGTAGGG
>CAZXYL010000675.1:0-2494 GCA_964644915.1 uncultured Geminicoccaceae bacterium | reverse complement strand
GAGGCTCAGTTGCCGAACAGGCCCTTGATCGCGCGCGCGATGCCGTCGACCGCGCCGCCGACGATCTCGCCGATCGCATCCTTGATCGCCTCGACCGGGAACGGCCCCTGGGGCGGCTTGGCCGGCGCCGGCGGCGGCATGAAGGGCTCGTCGCCGTAAGCCGCCAGGATGAACTCGCGGAAGATCTGCGCCGGCAGGCCGCCCCCGGTCACCCGTTGCATCGGCCGGCCATCATCGTTGCCGACCCAGACGCCCACGACGATCTCGTCGGTGAAGCCCACGAAAACCGCATCCCGGTGATCGCCGCTGGTCCCGGTCTTGCCGGCAACGAAGCGTCGCAGCGCAGCCTGGCGGCCGGTCCCGCGCGAGACGGTCGTCTGGAGCATCGCGGTCATGGCGCGCACGACGCCGGGCTCGAGCACCGGCTCGTCGACCTGCCGGCGGCGATAGAGCACCGTGCCCTGGTCGCCCTGGATCTCCTGGATGCCGTCGGGCCAGACCAGCCGGCCCTGATTCGCGACCGTGGCATAGGCCGCGGTGAGCTCGAGCAGGCTGACCTCGGAGGTGCCGAGCGCCAGGCTCGGATGGGAGCGCAGATCGGAGGTGATGCCGAGCCGCCGGGCGAGCTCGATCACCTCGTCGCGGCCGACCTGCTCCGAGAGCCGCACGGCTGCGGTGTTGACCGACAGGGCGAAGGAGTCCGCGACGCTGAGCCGCTCGGGGTAGCCGTTCTCGAAGTTCGCGGGCCGCCAGCCCTCGACCTCGAGCGGCGCGCCGGAGACCGGATCCTGGGGCTGCAGCCCCTGCTCGAGCGCCGCGAGATAGACGAACAGCTTGAACGCCGAGCCGGGCTGGCGCTCGGCCTGGGTCGCGCGATTGAACTGGCTCTGGCCATAGGAGCTGCCGCCCAGGAGCGCCCGGATGCGGCCCTGATGGTCCATCGCCACCAGCGCCACCTGCTCGATCCCGCGCGCCGCGCCGTGCTGGGCCAGCACGTTGCGCACCGCCTGCTCGGCCGCCCGCTGCACATCCAGGTCCAGGGTCGTCCGGACGTTGAGACGGTGGTGCTGGGGAGCGGCATAGAGCTGCGTCTCGGCCGCGGCCCAATCGGCGAAATAGCCGGTATCGTCACGGGTCGCCGGCTGCGCGAGGCTCGCGGGACTGGCTTTGGCCTCGGCCGCCTGCTCGGGCGTGATGAGCTCCGCCTCGACCATGCTGTCGAGCACCACGCTCGCCCGCTCCCGCGCGAGCTGGAGATCGCGGGTCGGCGCATAGCGCGAGGGCGCCCGGATGAGGCCCGCGAGCAGCGCCGATTCGGCGAGCGAGAGGTCGCGCGCGGGCTTGTCGAAGTACCGCCGCGCCGCGGCGTCGACGCCATAGCTGCCGCTGCCGAGGTAGATGCGATTGAGATACGCCTCGAGGATCTGCTCCTTGTCGAAGCGCGCCTCCAGCCAGAGCGTGTAGAGCGCCTCCTTGAGCTTGCGCGAGAGGCTGCGCTCGGGCGTGAGAAAGGCGACCTTGGCGAGCTGCTGGCTGATCGTGCTGCCGCCCTCGACCACCCGCCCGGCCTTCACGTTCTGGACCAGCGCGCGGGCGATGCCGATCGGATCGAACCCGGGGTGCTGGTAGAAGCGGCGGTCCTCGGTCGCGACCACCGCCTTGGGCAGCCAGGGCGAGATCTGATCGAGCGTGAGGTACTCCCCGTAGCGGTTGCCGAGCCGTGCGAACGTCGTGCCGTCGTTCGCGACCAGGGTGATCGAAGGTTGCGCGCCGGCCGGCGCGTGGCGCCTGAGGTCGTCCAGATCGAGGCTGACGTACCAGCCGAGCGCCACCACCAGAAGCACCAGGCCGAGCGGCCCGGTCAGCAGCCAGCGCACCCGCGGCCAGAGCTCGGGGCGAGCCTTCTTCTCGGGCGCTCTGATGCGCGCGCGCGTTGCGGTGCTGCTCCTGGCCACGCCTGCGCTCACTCGCGATGATGGAGAGGTGCCGCGATCAGCCCGAGCGCTCCTGCTCGACCACCTCGAGCTCGATCGCGGCCGCGTTGATCAGGACCTTGCCGCGCTCCTCGAAATTGACCGTGACGCGCTGCCCGATGACGGACTGCACCTGACCGAGGCCCCAGTCCGGCTGCGTCGGGTGGCGGACCAGGGCGCCGGGCACGAGAAGCGGGTTCATGATCGCTGGCTGTTCATCATGATTCGCCAGATCATATGGGGATTTTGTAAACCTTTTTAAGGCGCAGGTACAAGGCTGACCGGTCCGGGCGCGCAGCCCGCTACTCCGTCCCGCGCCGGCGGCGCAGCAGGACATAGAGCGCGCCGGCCCCGCCGTGCTGGCGCTGGGCGGCGCAATAGGCCAGCACCCGTTCCCGGTTGCCGCCTTCGTTGAGCCAGCGCGGCACCATGTGCCGGAGCACGCCGCCGCTCGCCTCGCCCTTGCCGGTCACGATCAGCACGCACCGGCGGCCGGAGGCGTGGCTCTGCGCCAGGAACCG
>CAZXYL010000674.1:0-2753 GCA_964644915.1 uncultured Geminicoccaceae bacterium | reverse complement strand
GGCGTCGGCGGACGCGATCGTGAGCGCCACCCTCGACGGTATCTTCACGAGCTGGAACGCCTCGGCTGAGAAGCTGTTCGGCTACACCGCCGAGGAGGCGCTGGGCGCCCCGATCGCGATCATCCTGCCGGAGGACCGCTTTGACGAACGGCGGCAGGTGGTGGAGCGGCTGCGTCGGGGCGAGCGGGTCGAGCACTTCGAGAGTGTGCGGCTGACCCGGTCGGGCGAGCGCATCCCGGTCTCGGTCGGCTTTGCAGGGATCAGGGATGCCGAGGGCGAGCTCGTCGGCGTCGCCGCCGCGGCCCGGGACATCTCCGAGCGCAAGCGGGTCGAGCGGCAGCTCGAGGTGCGGGCGCGGCAGCAGGATGCGGTTGCCCGGCTCGGCCATTCGGCGCTGGCGGGAGCCGAGCTGCAGCCCCTCATGGACCAGGCGGTCCGGGTCGTCGCCGACACCTTGGAGGTGGAGTTCGCCATCGTCCTGGAGCTGGCACCCTGCGGAGGCGAGTTCGTGCTCCGGGCCGGCTGCGGCTGGCAGGGCGTGGAGATCGGCCGGACGGTTGCGAGCGCCCGGCTGGATACCCAGGCCGGCTATACCGTCGCCACCTGCAAGCCGGTGATCATCGAGGATCTGGGCCAGGATACGCGCTTTCGCGGTGCGACCATGCTGCGGGTGCACCGGGTGGTCAGCGGGCTCAGCGTGGTCATCGCCGGCGACGAGGGCTGCGCGTATGGCGTCCTGGGCGCGCATTCGGCCCGCCGGCGGGCATTCTCGTTCGACGATCTGCACTTCGTGGAAGCGGTGGCGAACGTGCTCGCGAGCGCGATCCAGCGCAGGCGCGCCGAGGATCAGCAGGTGCTGCTGCTCGCCGAGCTCTCGCACCGGGTCAAGAACACGCTGGCCGTGGTGCAGTCCCTCGCCGCCATCACGGGCGAACGGGCGAGCTCGACCGCGGCTTTCCTCGACAGCTTCCGTGGCCGGCTCAGCGCGCTCGCGGCGACCCACGCCCTGCTCACCGCGACGCAGTGGCGGGGTGCCAGCCTGCGGCAGCTCGCCGAGGCAACGCTCGCCCCGCACGTCGCGAGCGATCGCATCCGCCTGCGGCTCGACCCGGTCGCTCTCCGACCCGCAGCCGCCCAGACCATCTCGCTCCTGTTCCACGAACTCGCCACCAACGCCGGCAAGTACGGCGCGCTCACCACAGCCGGCGGACGGGTCACGCTGAGCGGCACGATGGTGGACGATCCGGGCCGCGCCGATCTCGAGCTGGTCTGGCAGGAGGACGGCGGGCCGGAAGTGGCGGAGCCCGAAACGCGCGGCTTCGGCACCTCGGTGCTGTTTCGCGCGATCGAGCACCAGCACGACGGCAGGGTGAGCGTGGACTGGCGTCCGGCGGGCGTGATCTGCACGGTCTGCATACCCTTGCAGGAGGCGATCGCCGGCCGCCCGCAAGCGGGCGAGAGCACGGAGGGTTAGGCACGCGCGGGCCGGCGCTCCACCTTGACCGCCCCGTCTCGTTCCGTTCAGATCGGCGGCGGTGCGGCCACGACCAGCCGCTCCGCGCGATCCACCGGACACCACGCCCTTGGATCTCCTCCTCGTCCAGTTCCTGAACGGGCTCGCCTCGGCATCGTCCCTCTTTCTCGTCGCGGCCGGCCTCTCGATCATCTTCGGCGTCACCCGGATCGTGAACTTCGCGCACGGCTCGTTCTACATGCTGGGCGCTTATCTCGCGGTGACCTTCACCGGCTGGCTCGGCGGCGGCACGTCGGCATTGGGGTTCTGGGGCGGCATCCTGCTCGCCGCGGCCGCGGTCGGCCTGATCGGGGCGCTGATCGAGATCGTCCTTCTGCGCCGCATCTACCAGGCACCGGAGCTGTTCCAGCTGCTCGCGACCTTCGGTGTGGTCCTGATCGTCGGGCAGCTCGTGATCATCGTCTGGGGCCCGGAGGATCTCGTGGGCCCCAGGGCACCGGGCCTTGCGGGCGCGATCCCGGTCCTCGGTCAGCGCTTCCCGCAATACGAGCTGATCCTGATCCTGCTCGGGCCCGTGGTGCTGGGCGCCCTCCACCTTTTGTTCACGCGCACCCGCTGGGGCATCCTGGTGCGCGCGGCGACCCAGGATCGTGAGATGGTGGGCGCGCTCGGCGTCAACCAGGCGTGGCTGTTCACCTCCGTGTTCGCGCTCGGGGCGTTTCTGGCAGGGCTGGGCGGCGCGCTGCAGCTGCCGCGCGGCGCGGTGACCCACGACATGGACCTGAGCATCATCGCGGACGCCTTCGTCGTGGTCGTCGTGGGCGGTCTCGGCAGCGTGACCGGCGCCTTCCTCGCGGCCCTTCTGATCGGCGAGCTCACCGCCTTCGGCATCTGGGTGTTCCCGCAGATTACGCTCGTGCTCACCTTTTTGATCATGGCGGTGGTGCTCGTGGTCCGGCCGTGGGGCCTGCTCGGCCGGCCGGAGCTCGCCGCCAGGACCGCGCGCGCGGCGACCGACCCGCCGCTGCGTCCGGCCTCACCACCGACACAGCTGGCGATGACGGCGGGGTTCGCCGCGCTCCTGCTCTTGCCCTTGCTCTTGGGGACTTACGCCCAGTTTCTCCTGATCGAGATCTTCTGCCTCGCGCTGTTCGCCATGAGCCTGCACTTCATCATGGGGCCGGGTGGCATGATCTCGTTCGGCCATGCCGCCTATTTCGGGCTCGGCGCCTACGGCGCCGGTTTGATGATCCATCATCTGCACGTCTCGATGGAGGTG
>CAZXYL010000673.1:0-4883 GCA_964644915.1 uncultured Geminicoccaceae bacterium | reverse complement strand
GCCGATGTGCGCCGGCTTCTGGCCGCGATCGACCACCAGACGACGCACATCTGCGCCGGGACGGAGCGCGCGCTGCTCGACGCGCTCGACGGCTCCTGCCACACGCCGATCGCCGGCTACGCCGAGCTCGGCGACGCCGGGCTCCGGCTGCGGGCGCTGATCGCCCGGCCGGACGGCAGCGAATGCCTCACGACCGAACGCCGGGGCGACCCCGATGACGGCCCCGCACTCGGCCGCGATGCCGGGCGGGAGCTGCGGGCGCGCGCCGGCCCCGGCTTTTTCGACTGAAGCCCGGGATCGGCGCCGTGCGGATTCTGGTCACCCGCCCGCGGGAGAAGGCCCAGGAGCTCGCGCGCGAGCTGGAGCGGCGCGGGCATGCGGTGCTGATCGAGCCGCTGCTCACGATCGAGACACTGTCCCCGGCGGCCCCGCATCTCGAAGGCGTGCAGGCCGTGGTCCTGACCAGTGCCAACGCGGCGCACGCGCTGCGCGGCGAGATCCTGCGCCTGCCCGTCTATGCCGTGGGCGGGGCAAGCGCGGCGGCGGCCCGCGCCGCCGGCGGCGATGTCCACGAGGCCGAAGGCGATGCCCGGCGCCTGGCGAGGCTCGTGATCGAGCGCTGCCGGCCGGCGGACGGCGCGCTCCTGCACCCCAGCGGCCAGGAGGTGCGCGAGGAGCTCGCCGCGGCGCTCGGGGCGCAAGGCTTCGAGGTGCGACGCCACATCGTTTACCGCGCCCGGGCCGCCACGGCCTTCTCGCCCGGGCTCGAGGCCGCGCTCCGGCAGCGGGCTCTCGATGCCGTGCTGCTCTTCTCCCCGCGCACCGCGGCCGTCTTCGCCGAGCTGGCAGGGCGCCACGCGCTCGGCGGCGTGCTCGGGGCCACAGACGCGCTCTGTCTCAGCGAGGCCGTGGCCGCGGCCTGCCGCGCGCTCGGTTGGCGCCGCGTCCTCGTGGCGCAGCGCCCCGCGCGCGCCGCCATCCTGGAGCTGCTTGAAGCGGCGGGACGAAGATGGTAGGCCGAAGCTCCGGCCGCCGTGCACCGACGCGACGCTTCCCCGGCCGGCGCGATCAACCACAATCGAGAGGCGAGGCATGGCGCGGAACAAGGGCAGACGGCCGGGCGGTGGTCCCCGCTCAGGCTCGGAGCCACGCAACAGCCCGTCCGATTCCACTAAGGCCGCCGCCATGAAGCCGTCCGACGATCCGAAGCCGTCGCCACAGCCCGAGGCCGAAGCGAAGCCGGCCGCGGGCGGCGAGGCGAAGCCCGCTGCCGGGGTCAGCGCGCAGGCGAGCGCGGTCGACCGGCCTGCGGTCACCGGCGCCGAGCCCAAGCCCGAGACGGCTCCTGCCGGCCAGACTCCGACGCCCGGCGCGCCGAAAGCCTCGACGACGCCGGGAAGGCCCGATCCTGCCTCGCCAGGCGCGCCGAAAGCCTCGTCGCCGGGAAGGCCCGATCCTGCCTCGCCCGGGGCGCCGAAGAGCGACGAGGCGAGAAAGGAGCGGCCCCGTGAGGACATCCCCCGGGGTCTCGCCGGCGGGCCGGCGCATCGGGGCGGTCCGCCGCCTGCGGCTCCGCCACCCGGCGGCGGTCCGGGACGTGGCAGCTGGTTGCCCGGCCTGGTCGGCGGCGTGATCGGCGGCGTGGTGGTCTGGCTGATCCTGACCTACGCGGTCCAGCCGGGGGCCGGCCCCGAGGTCGAGGAGTTGCAGGCGCGTGTGGCCGAGCTGAACGACCGGCTCGCCGTGGCCGAGGCGGCGCCGCCGGCTGCAGAGGAGCTGCGCGCCCGGGTCGAAGGGCTGGAAGCCGAGCTGCAGGCCGGCGTCGACGCCAGGACCCGCCTTGCGGAGCTGGAGCAGCGCCAGGCCGAGATCGAGAGCGCGCTCGGCGAGACCGAGCTGCCCGGCGAAGCCGCCCTCGAGACCCTGCGCGAGCGTCTGGCGGCCCTGGAATCGGAGCTGGGCGAGCTCACGACGGGGCTCGCGGAGCGCGCGGGCGAGGACGGCGAGCCGATGGCGGGCACCGAGGCCGCGGCCGTGATCGCGGCGCTGCGGGCCCGGATCGGGGCCATGGAGGACCGCCTCGGCGAGCTCGCCGAGCAGCGGCTGGCGGACTTCGAGCAGCGCCTCGCGGCGACCGAGGAGGCGGGTGGCCAGCTCGAGGCGATGGCGACCCGGCTGGGCTCGCTCGACGAGCGCGTCGGCATGCTGGCGCAACGCGTGGACGAGGTCGCCGGCACCCTGCCGCAGCTCGGCGAGGATCTCGCCGGATCGGTCGACCAGCTCGGCGCCGAGGTCGCCGAGGCCCGACAGGGCCTCCAGGCGCTCGCCGGCAACGTCGAGAGCCTGGGCGATCAGATCGGCGCCAACGCCCGCCTCTCCGAGCAGATCGCCAGCCGCGTCGACGAGCTGGCGCAGCGGATCGAGCAGGCCGAGGGCCGGCTGGATGCGGCCGAGCAGGCGCATGAGCGGGCGGCGGCGCTGGCGCTCCTGGTCAATCAGATCGACGCCGCGCTCGAGCAGGCCGCTCCCTTCCAGCAGCCGCTCCAGACGCTGCAGGCGCTGGCCGAGCGCGACGAGACCGTGCACGCGGCCGTCAGCCAGCTGCAGCCCGTCGCCGGCCAGGGCGTGCCGACGCGGGCGGAGCTGCGGCGCGAGTTCGAGGCGATCGCGAACGAGATCGTGCACCAGGCCCGGGCGCCCGGCGGCGACGGGCTGCTCGATCAGGCCGCGAGCAACCTCATGCGCCTGGTCACGGTGCGCCCGGTCGGCGCGGACATCGCGGGCGAGGGCGCAGCCGCGCGCGTGGCCCGGGCGGAGGCGGCCCTCGCGGCGGGCGATCTCGCGACGGCGATCGAGGAGCTGGAGCCATTGGAGGGGCCGCCGGCGCGGGTGGCGGAGCCGTGGCTCGAGCGGGCGCGCGCCCGGCTCGCCGCCGAGGAGGCGGTCGCCAGCCTCCAGGCTTACGCGACCGAGCTGTTGACCGCGGCGCGCTGAGCGGCACCGGGGCGGCCGCCGGGGACGCCCGGCCGAGGTGAGCATAGGGACACCCATGATCCGTCTGATCCTGTTTCTCGTCGTCGCCGTGGCGCTCGCCCTGCTGGCGACCTGGTTCGCGGACAACCCGGGGCGCGTCGCGCTGACCTGGCGGGGCGTCCACATCGAGACCTCGGCGGCCTTGCTGCTCCTGGGGGTGGTCCTGCTGGGCGTGCTGATCACCATCGTCTTCGAGGTGCTGCGCCTCCTGCGCGCGGCGCCGCGGCGGTTCGGCGAGCGGCGCCGGATCGCGCGCCGGGAGCACGGCTATCAGGCGCTCTCGCAGGGCATGGTCGCAGCCGCCGCGGGCGACGTCCCTGCGGCCAGGCATCTGACCCGGCGCGCCGAGAAGCTGCTGCCGAGCGCGCCCTCGACCCTGCTGCTCAGCGCCCAGACCGCCCAGCTCGACGGCGACGAGGTGGCGGCGCGGCTCAAGTTCCAGCAGATGCTCAAGCACACCGAGACCGAATTTCTGGGGCTGCGCGGCCTGCTCGCGCAGGCGATGAAGGACGGCGACACCGAGACCGCGCTCCGCCTCGCCCGGCGCGCCTATCTCCGCCGGCCCAACACGCCCTGGGTGCTGGCCACGCTGTTCGAGCTGCAGACCCGCTCGGGGCTGTGGACCGAGGCGCTGAGCACGGTGGGCGACATGGCCCGTTACAAGGTGATCGACCGGGCCACCGCGACCCGCCGGCGCGCCATCCTGTACCACCAGGAGGCCGCCCGGCAGCGCGCCGACGGCCGGCCGTACGAGGCGCTCTCGATCGCGCAGAAGGCGCACAAGCTGCTGCCCGGCTTCGCCCCGATCGCGGTGCAGGCGGCCGAGCTGGCGCAGCAGGTCGACAAGCCGCGCGTCACCCGCAAGATCCTCGAGACCGCCTGGAAGGCACGCCCGCATCCGCAGATCGCCAAGGCCTATCTGGCGCTCGCCCAGGACGAGGCGCCGGCCGACCGCTTCAAGCAGGTCGAGCGCCTGTACAACCTCCAGCCCGGGCATCTCGAGGGCGAGCTGGTCCTGGCGGAGGCGGCGATCGCGGCCAAGCAGTGGCAGGCGGCGCGCGCGGCGCTGGAGCGGGCGCGCAGGCTCGAGCCGACCGCCTCGGTCTACCGCCTGCTGGCCGAGCTCGAGCAGGCCGACGGCGGCAACGTCGAGAAGGCGCGGGCCTATCTCGCCATGGCCGTGGACGCGCCGCCCGACCCGGCGTGGCTGTGCGAGACCACGGGCGAGGCGCGGCCGAGCTGGTCGCCGTTCGGGCCGGACGGGCGCTTCGACAGCCTGCGCTGGGGCACGCCGCCCAAGATCGTGCCGCTGCTGCGCGCCGGTGCCGAGGCCGAGCTGATCCTGCCGGGCACGGCGGCGGCCACACCCGCGGCCCGGGCCGACGGCCAGGCGGCGCCCGCGCCGGCGGGCGAGGCGGCGCTGCCGGCGCGCACGGTTGACGCCGCCGCGGCGGCTCGCTAGATGCACCTCGCGCCTTCGGTGCCGGAGTAGCTCAGGGGCAGAGCGGCTGATTCGTAATCAGTAGGTCGGAGGTTCGAATCCTCTCTCCGGCACCAGATTTCAAGGACTTAGCAGGGCAGGGTGATAAGCACAGAGAGATCAGCAAGCACATAGCAAGCACCGCCCAGCTTCTTCGACGATCACCGGCCGCCCCTGGCCGAGCATAGCGCAGAGCGCCGACCGTTATTCGACGTGCGGCCATGATTGACCCGGGCACCGCTCAACTCTCGCCAAATGCGGGGCGCAGCCCCGAAAAGCTGCGTCTGAGTCACCTCGCGGCTCACGCCAACCCACATTGCAACCCTTTCGGCCTTGGCCTGGCGTGCTGGAACGGAGCAACGTCGCCTTC
>CAZXYL010000672.1:0-2430 GCA_964644915.1 uncultured Geminicoccaceae bacterium | reverse complement strand
GCGCCAGAAGCCCTCCTCGGCGGCGACGCTCGCGATGCCGTTCGAGACCCCGAAGCCGAGGTTGACCACGGCGCCCGGGAACAGCTCCATGGCGGCGCGGCGCGCGATCACCTTGCGCAGATCGAACGGGATGCGCGCGATCGTCGCCTCCGGCTCGCGCAGCTCGCCGGCATAGGCCGGGCTGTAAGGCGTCTGGTAGGTCTGCGCCTGCTCGGGCGCCACGACCACGTAGTCGACCACCGCACCCGGAACCTTGACCTGCTTGCCCGGGAGCGTGCCCGCGGCCGCGACCCGCTCGACCTGGGCGATCGTGGTGCCGCCATGCAGATGCGCGGCCGCCGCGATCGAGAAGTTCTCGCCGAAGAACGCCTCCTTCTCCATCGTGATGTTGCCGCGCTCGTCGGCGGTCGTGCCGCGGATCACCGCCACGTTCACCGGGAAGGCCTTGTAGAGCAGGTACTCCCTACCGCCGATCTCGAGCAGCTCGACCAGCTCCTCGCGGGTGCGCGCGCTCTGCCTGCCGCCGCCGTGGCGCGGGTCGACGAAGGTGTGGAGACCCGTGGTGGTCAGGAGCCCGGGCCGCCCGGCCGCCATGTCGCGCATCAGCTGCGAGAGCGTGCCCTGGGGCAGCGTGTAGGCCTCGATCTGATCCGCCAGCGCCAGCGCGGCGAAGCCCGGGCAGTTGTTGAAGCCGCCGCTGATCACCCGCCGGGCGAGGCCGGGCTGGGCCAGATGGTTGAAGCCCGTGCTCTCCCAATCGCCGAGCGAGACCACGCTCGCGAGCGTGAGCCCCGCGGGCGTCCCGCTGCTCCGATACCGCTCCGCCAGCGCCTCGATGATCGCCTCGGGCACGGCATGGCCGCCGCCCGAGCCGCCGAACAGCACGGCATCGCCATCGCGCACGAGGCCCGCCGCGGTCTTCGCGTCGACGAACTCCACCATGGACGGACGGTCCCCGGCTCTCCCGAACGGCCGCAGGATGGCGGCTCGGGCGGAGCCTGTCGAGCCCCGGCGCATTCCACCCGTGCATCGAAGGGTCTCGCCGCGCGCACCCTCGACGCGCTATGGTGACGCCATCGGGGCCGCGACATCGTCGAGAAGGGGAGACGGGAATGCTGGAAGAGCTGGATCAGGTCGCCACCGGCGCGCCGAACGATCTCGAGTCCCTGTGGTTGCCGTTCACGCCGAATCGCCAGTTCAAGTCCCGCCCGCGCATCGTGGTCGCGGCCAAGGGCATGCACTACAAGTCGCACGACGGGCGCGAGATCCTGGACGCCTCGGCGGGCCTGTGGTGCGCGAACCTCGGCCACTGCCACCCCAAGGTCGTCGAGGCCGTGCAGAAGGCGATCGCGACGCTCGACTTCGCGCCCACCTTCCAGTTCGGCCACACGCCGGTGTTCGAGCTGGCATCACGGGTCGCGCACGAGATGCCGGCGGACCTGAACCGGGTGTTCTTCTGCAACTCCGGCTCCGAGGCCGCGGATACCGCGCTCAAGATTGCGCTCGCCTACCATCTGGCGCGGGGCGAGGGCCAGCGAACGCGGCTGATCGGGCGCGAGCGGGCCTACCACGGCGTGGGCTTCGGCGGCATGTCGGTCGGCGGCATGGTCGCGAACCGGCGCACCTTCGGCCCGATGCTGCCGGGCGTCGATCATATCCGGCACACTCTCGATCTCGAGCGCAATGCGTTCTCGCGCGGCCAGCCCGAGCACGGCAAGGAGCTCGCGGACGATCTCGAGCGGCTGTGCGCGCTGCACGACCCGTCGACCATCGCGGCCGTGATCGTCGAGCCCGTGGCCGGCTCGGTCGGCGTCTACCCGCCGCCCGTGGGCTACCTCGAGCGGCTGCGCGAGATCTGCGACAGGCACGGCATCCTTCTGATCTTCGACGAGGTGATCACGGCGTGGGGGCGGCTCGGCTACGCCTCGGCCGCCGAGCGCTTCGGCATCGTCCCCGATCTGATCACCATGGCCAAGGGCCTGACCGCGGCGCACGTGCCGATGGGCGCCGTGGTGGCGCGCGACTTCATCTACGAGGCCTTCATGAAGGGCCCCGAGCACGTGATCGAGCTGTTCCACGGCTACACCTATTCCGGCCACCCGGTCGCCGCCGCGGCCGGCCTCGCGAGCCTCGAGGCCTACAAGGAGGAGGGGATCTTCGAGCGCGTGCGCGAGAACGAGCGCTACTTCGAGGACGCGCTGCACGACTGCCGCGACCTGCCGCACGTGATCGACGTGCGCAACATGGGCCTCATGGGCGCGGTCGAGATGGCGCCCTTGCCGGGCCAGCCGGGCAAGCGCGGCTTCGAGCGCATGATCGCCTGCTACGAGGCCGGGCTGATGACCCGGATCGCCGCCGATGTCTTCGAGTTCTCGCCGCCGCTCGTCGCCTCGCGCGCCGACATCGACCGGATCTTCGACATCTTCCAGA
>CAZXYL010000671.1:0-3524 GCA_964644915.1 uncultured Geminicoccaceae bacterium | reverse complement strand
GCTTCGGATCGACCGTGGCCCGCGCTTCCGGCGGCAGCGTCATCTCGTACGCGACCGGCAGGCGGTGGTCGGCCAGCAGAAGATCCGGGTTGTACACCGAATTGAACTTCCAGAGCATGCGCACGAAGTTGGTCTGGCCGCGCAGCAGGTGGCCGGCGGCGATCCGGGCGGTGCTTTTCAGCGCCCGCCAGCCGAGGTGCTTGCGGTTCAGCACCTGCTGGGTGCGCACGAGCTCGGCGTAGAACCGGTCCAGCGGCAGCCGCGTCGGCAGGACCGCGTGCTGGATGTCGAACAGCCGGTAGTCCTGCGTGGTCAGCCGGCGCGCCTCGGTCAGCCAGCTCTCGGTCCCGGGATAGGGCGTGTTGATGCTGATGTTGACGATCTCGGGGATCTCCAGGCACCACTCACGCACGGTGCGGAAGCGCTCCTCGTCCCAGTCGGGATCGGCGATCAGGTTGATCGCGACCCGGATGCCGAGCGAGCGCGCGAACTCCAGCGCCTCGAAATTGGTGCCGAGCGGCACGCGCTTGCGGTACTTCGTGAGGCCCTCGTCGTCGATCGCCTCGAGGCCCAGGAACATGTAGCGGACGCCCAGCTCCTTCCAGAAGCGGAACACCTCCTGATTGCGCAACAGCACGTCGCCGCGGGTCTCGAGATAGTACTCCTTTTTGATCCCGCGCCTCGCGATCGCCTCGCCGATGGCGAGCCCGTGCCGCGACTGGATGAAGGCGACGTCGTCGACGATGAAGACGCCCGGCTCCTCGATGCCGGCGAGGTCCTCGACCGCCCGCTCCGGGCTCACCGTGCGGTAGCTGCGGCCGTAGAAGGTCCAGGCGCTGCAGAACGAGCAGTCCCAGGGGCAGCCGCGGGAGAACTCGATCGAGGCGCAGGGATCGAGCACGCCGATGAAGTACTTGCGCCGGTGCCGGACCAGATCGCGCGCCGGGCGGAGATCGTCCAGGCTCTCGACGAAGCGCGGTCGCGGCCCTTCGCCGTCAGCCGCGACGGCGCCCGGCACCTGGGTGAGCGCGCCGGGATCGCGGGCCGCGGCCAGGAGGTCCGCGATCGTGGCCTCGCCCTCGCCCTTGAGCACGCAGTCGATGGCGCCCTGGCCGTGGTCCAGGAACTCCCTGGCCGTGAACGACGCGCTGTGGCCGCCGACGAAGATGAAGACGTCCTTGTGCCGCCTCTTGGTCGCCTTGGCGAGGTCCACGATCTCCGGCAGGTTGGCGAGGTAGTTGCAGGAGAACGCGATCGCATCGGGGCGGAACCGCTCCACGACCCGGAAATACGCCTTGTGGGACTCGACCTGGAGGTCGATCAGGCGCACGTCGTGCCCGGCGCGCCGCGCCGCCTCGGCCACGAGCTCGAGCCCGAGCGGCTCGAGGCGAAGGAAGATCTTGGTGTACATGAGCGGGCCGGGATGAACGGCAAGGAGTCTCATGGCGTCCTTTCCGGGCTGCGACCGCGCGCGCTGCGGTCGGTGTGAGCGATCGCGCGCGGGCAGGCGCGCGGGCGAGCCCGAGCGGGCCGGCCCCGCCCATCAGTGCAGGCGCGGCTGCTTGAGAAAGTCGTTCCGGTCGGCCGAACGGATGCGGACCGCCGTGGGCTTGCCGTCGCGGATCACGACCAGCGGGATCTCGGCCCCGGCCGGGCCGATCGCCCAGACGCGGCGCAGCATGGTGGCGAGCTCGCGCACGGGATGCCCGCCCACCTCGACCACGATGTCGCCCACGTGCACGCCGGCATCATCCGCCGGCCCGCCGCTGGCGAGGCCGACCACCACGGGGTGCTTTTGCGTGTCCGCCGCGTACATCCCGAGCCAGGGCCGCGCCGGGCGGTTGACGCGGCCGAACCGCAGGAGATCGTCGAGCGCCGGCTCGAGCAGGTCGATCGGCACGATCATGTTGCCGTTGGCACCCTGGTCGTCCTGGTCGTGCTGGATCATGAGCGAGCCGATGCCGCACAGCCGGCCGTCCATGCGCAGGCACGCCGCACCCCCCCAGTTCGGGTGCGCGGGGCTGGTGAACAGCGCCTCGTCGAGCAGATATTCCCAGTAGCCCGCGAACTCGCGCTTGCCGACCACCTCGGCCTGGAGCGCGGACTCGCGCCCGCCGTGGCCGGCGACGATGACCGGTTCCGAGACGCGGATCGGGGCGGCGCTGCCGAGCTCGATCACCGGCACTCGCACCCGGCCCAGCGCCTGGATCAGGCCGAAGCCCGTGGCCTGATCGTAGCCGACGACATGACCCGGCACGGCCTCGCCCGTGCTCGCGGTCAGCCAGATCGTCTCCGCCTCGGTGATCAGATAGCCGATGGTGAGGATCAGGCCGTCCTTGCCGATCAGCACGCCGCTGCCCGCGCGCTCGGTGCCGAGGATCCCGGCGGTGAACGCGTCCCCCGGGATCTCCGCGCGCACGGCGACGATCGATGCCAGCGCCCGGTCGAGATCGAAGGTCAGCTGGGTCGGCTCCGGCCGCGCCGCCGCAGGGATCGCCCACTCCTTGCCCTCGGGCATCGCTCTCGCCTCCTCGCTCGCTGGGGCTGTGGCAGGTCCTTGGGCTCGATCGGTGCGGCGGTGCCGTGCATGAGCGCGCTCTTGCCAACTCCGATCCGATGCTCACGCCGATCGCCGCGTGATCACCGGTACTCTAACCGGAGTTTGCCGCGATCCGCTAGACCGCCATTACGTCCGAGACTCGATCAGAATCGCGCGGAAGTCATTGACGTTGGTCAGCGTCGGCCCGGTCATGACGAGGTCGTCGAGCGCCTGGAAGAAGCCGTAGGCGTCGTTCCCGGCGAGCCGGGCACGCGCGCTCACGCCCCGCTTGGCGGCGCGCGCCGGCGTGTCCTCGGTGACGACGCCGCCGGCGTTGTCCTCGGTGCCGTCGATGCCGTCGGTATCGCAGGCCATGGCGGAGATGCCGGGATGGCCGTCGAGGGCCAGCGCGAGCGCCAGCAGGAACTCGAGGTTCGGGCCGCCGCGGCCCTCACCCTTGACTGTGACCGTGGTCTCGCCGCCCGAGAGGAGCACGCAGGGCGGCTCGAACGGCTGCCCGCGGCGCGCGATCTGGCGCGCGATCGCCGCATGCACGAGGCCGACGTCCCTGGATTCGCCCTCGATCGCATCGCTCAGGATATGCGGCGTCACGCCCGCCCTACGCGCCACCTCGCCCGCCGCCTCGAGCGAGCGCTGGGGCGCCGCGACGATGCGAGTCTCGACGCGCCCGAACGCGGCATCGCCGGGCTTGGGCGTCTCGTTCTCGCGCCGCCCAAGCGCCTCCAGCGTCGCTTTCGGCTGCTCGATGCCGTACTTCTTCAGCACGCCACGGGCGTCCTCGAGCGTGGTCGGGTCCGGCACCGTGGGCCCGGAGGCGATCACCGCGGGATCGTCGCCCGGCACGTCCGAGATCATCAGCGCGAGCACGCGCGCCGGCGCCGCCGCGGCCGCGAGCCGGCCACCCTTGATCGCCGAGAGATGCTTGCGCACGCAGTTCATCTCGTGGATGGTCGCGCCGGACTTC
>CAZXYL010000670.1:0-1636 GCA_964644915.1 uncultured Geminicoccaceae bacterium | reverse complement strand
CCATGAGCGGGGCGCACCATGGTGAATGAAAAGCTCGGACAAGTAAGAAACTTGTCCTACATTTACGTAGGAGTTTGCCATTAGTGGGGCACACGACGACAAATGAAAAAATCTGCGTTTATCTGTATTAATCTGCGTCCTATTTTCAGGACAGCAACTTGTGCAATTTCGACAACGTCAATCAACGTTGCTTTAGAAAGGATACACCAGAGCAATCTGAGGTTGGTGAAGATCCAGTGAAAGTTTCTGCCGTGCTGATGCGCGCAAATTATAACATAGGCCGGCAAATCTTGACACTTGTGTCCTGAACTCTATAATTCCTTCACTGGAGGAGTTATGGCCCGAGTTGTTCGCGCCCCCACAGGTACACAGATCCATTGTAAAGGCTGGCTGCAAGAAGCCGCTTACCGCATGCTCCAAAACAATCTCGATCCGGAAGTAGCCGGCGATCCCGAAAACCTCATTGTTTACGGCGGCCGTGGCCGCGCCGCCCGCAACTGGGAAGCATTTGACGCCATCTTGAACTCTCTCCGGGCGCTGGAAAACGACGAAACGCTTCTGGTTCAAAGCGGTAAGCCCGTTGCTGTTTTCCGCACGCATCTGGATGCCCCACGCGTGTTAATCGCCAATTCCAATATCGTACCCCACTGGGCCACGCAGGAAAACTTTGACAAATGGGAAGCCGAAGGGCTGATCATGTACGGCCAGATGACCGCCGGTAGCTGGATCTACATCGGCACACAGGGGATTCTTCAGGGCACGTACGAAACCTTTGCCGCCGCCGCCCGCCAGGCCGGCTGGCCCTCTCTCCAGGGCAAGTGGGTGCTGACCGCCGGCCTTGGTGAAATGGGCGGCGCCCAACCCCTGGCCATTACGATGAATGAGGGCGTGGGCCTGATCGTGGAGGTAGACGAGTGGCGCGCCCAGCGCCGGCTGGAACATCGCTACATCGACGAGGTGGCCGAAGACGTCGAAGATGCCCTGAAAAGGGTGCAGCATTACGTAGACCGGAAACAACCGCGCTCGATTGGCCTGATCGGCAACGCCGCGACTGTTTTTCCTGAATTGCTGGAGCGTGGCCTGGTTCCCGACATGGTTACCGACCAGACGTCGGCGCACGATTACCTGGCTTATTTTCCCCACAGCCTCACTTTTGCCGAGGGCCGCCGCCTGCGTGACGAAAATCCGGAAGAGTTTGCGCGTTTAGCCGGGCAGTCCATGGCGCGGCAGTGCGCGGCCATGGTGGCCATGCAGAAGCAAGGCGCCATTGTGTTCGATTACGGCAACAATTTGCGCCAGCGCGCCTACGACGCCGGCGTCGCCGAAGCCTTCAGCTATCCCGGCTTTGTCCCCGCCTACATCCGGCCGCTTTTCTGCGAGGGCAAAGGGCCGTTCCGCTGGGTCGCTCTGTCGGGCGACGCCGAAGACATCGCTTTTCTCGAAGCGCGACGGAAACGGCGATGATGACCCCTCGCGCCGCTCTTTGCGCGTCGTTGTTCGTCGCCCTCTGGCCCGGCGTGCAGGCCGCACCTCCGCAGAATGCAGACACGGCCGACTGTGCTCCGTCGCTGGGACCTCGTTTCATCTGTAGCGCGCAACGGCCCGAAGATCTGGCGCCGATTCCCGGCACGCGCTG
>CAZXYL010000669.1:0-1694 GCA_964644915.1 uncultured Geminicoccaceae bacterium | reverse complement strand
CAGCCCGATGCGCTCGCGCAGGGGCTGGAGATCGTCGCTTCGCGCCTGCCGGCGATGCAGACCTTCTACACCCTGAACGGCCTGTACCAGCGCACCGACGACCCCGCGCATCGCCCCGACCTGCCGTGGGCCGACATCAGGTGCGCGAGGCGATGAACCGCGCCATCGACCGCGCGGAGCTGCTTGACGTGCTCTACGACGGGCGCGCCGAGCGCCTGGCGCGGTTCACGATGCACCCGCCCCACGAGGGCTACGAGCCGTCGCTAGAGGAGCGGTTCGAGGACCACTACGGCTACAACCCCGAGCGAGCGCGCGAGCTCCTCACCGAAGCGGGCTATCCCGATGCGTTCCCGGATCCGACCATTCCGCTCGTCTACGTCGTGCTGCCGGGCAGCGCCGAGTGGCCGACCATGACCGAGCTGGTCCAGGTCTATTTCGAGGCGGTCGGCCTCCAGACCGAGATCCGCGAGATGGACTGGGCCGCCATCGGGGCGCTCGGACGGGGGCGCGAGGCCTATCTGCTGCACCCGGGGCGCAACGCCCCCATTCGCCCGACCGAGGTCGGCCTGGTCAACTTCTACACGTCGCGGGGTACGCCTTACGGCGGCTTCGAGGACGACACCATCGAGGGGTTGATCGAACGGCTGAGCACCACGGTCGATCCGGAGGAGCGGGACCGGATCGCGCGCGAGGTGTTCACCTATCTGTTCGAGAACTACGCGGATATCCCGGTAGCGGCGATCAGCACGGAGGTCGTCACCAATCCGAATGTCGTCGACGACTGGGTCTTCCCGGGTGTGGCGTCGATCGGAGTGAGCCACTTCCACCTGATCGAGGCTGCCGCGCGCTAGGCCGCTCAGCCATCGCGACCCGGGCCCAGGTACCTGCGCTCCTGAAGGGCCTGATCTTTGGCCCGAACGGCCGGCCGATGTCGCCGAGTCACACCCGTCGGCGCGGCCGCATCTATCGCTACTACGTGACTAGCGCGGACGGCTATGAGACCTGCCCCGTGACCAGCGTGGCTGCGGCCGATGTCGAGGGCGCCGTGCTGGATCAAGTCCAGCAGCTGGTGGCGGCGCCGGAGGTGGTCGCGCGGACCTGGGCGACCGTGAAGCGCGAGGGCGACGACGCGATCACCGAGCGCGAGGTCACGATCCTGCTCGCCGAGTTCGTGGCGGTCTGGAACGAGCTGTTCCCGGCCGAGCAGGGCCGAATCGTGCAGCTGCTCGTCGAGCGGGTCGACGTCCAGGAGGACGCGCTTGAGGTGCGGATCAGGGCGGAGGGGCTGGCGAGCCTCGTGGCTGAGCTGCGGCAAGGAGAGGAGAGAAAGGCAGCATGACCCCCCGAGGCACCGAGACCCGGATTGACGGCACGACGCTGGTCGTGCGCATCCCGATGCGGTTCCAGCGCCGCGGCGGGCGGAAGCGGATCGTCGCGCCCGACGGGTGCGAGATCGTGCCAGCTACCAAATCGCAGTCGGGCGGGACGCTGGTCAAGGCGCTGGCGCGGGCTTGGCGGTGGCAGAGGTTGCTTGACGAGGGCGTGTACACTTCCGTTACCGAGATCTCCGAGGCGGAGGACATTGGGAAGTCCTATGTGAGCCGGATCTTGCGTCTCGCGCTGCTGGCGCCCGACCTCGTGGATGCGATGTTAGGCGGGCAGACTGATCAGATGCTCATGCTGGCGAAGCTGGA
>CAZXYL010000668.1:0-1939 GCA_964644915.1 uncultured Geminicoccaceae bacterium | reverse complement strand
CAATCAGGGACAAAAGCGTCGGGTCCACGGGGAGGTCGAGCGGAGGCGAGATGCCACACCGAACCGTCCGTGACGTCATGACGAAGCAGGCGCTGCACCAGCCGCCCGCGGCCAGCGTGTGCGACGCCATCAAGGTGATGGCGGAGCGCAACATCAGCAGCGTCCTGGTCTGCGAGGCGGGCCAGCTGCTCGGCATCTTCACCGAGCGCGACGCCGTGCGACGGGTGCTGGCGCTCGGCCGCGATCCGGCCCACACCCCGCTCGCCGAGGTCATGACCCGCGATCCCGACACGATCCGCCCCGAGGAGGGGGTGGACGAGGCGATCCGGCGCATGGACGAGTTCGGCTACCGCCATCTGCCGGTGGTCGACGGCAACGGCGTGGTGGGCGTGCTGTCCCTGCGCGACTGCCCGATCGTCGATCTGGCGTCGATGGCCTATGAGCTCGAGCAGCGTACGGTGATCGCCGAGCGCGCCTGGTAGCCCGCCCTCAGATCAGGCCGCGCCGCGGCGCGGGGGCCTCCTCGAGCAGCCCGCGCAGGACCTCGAGCCCGGTGTGCAGCGACTCCCGATCCGGCGCGGCGCTGAGCGAGATCCGCACCGCGTGCGGGGCGTGGCTCCGGCCGACCGCGAACGACGGGCCGGGCGCCACCGCGACACCGCGCTCGCGCGCCGCGTCCGCGAACTCGCCCGCCCGCCAGGGCGCCGGCAGGGTGAGCCACAGATGGAACGCGCAGGGATCGGCCGCGCCCCCATGCGCCCCCAGCACCTGCCGCGCCACTGCCTGACGCGCCCCCGCCTCCTCGCGCTGGCGCGCCAGCAGCCGGTCGGCCGTGCCCGCACTCAGCCAGCGCGTGAAGACCTCCGCCATCAGCGCCGGCTGGCACAGGAACAGGTCGTACTTGGCATTGGCGATCGGCTCGTAGAGCGCCGGCGGGCTGAGCAGCAGGCCGACCCGCAGCCCCGGTGCCAGGGTCTTCGCCGCCCCGGTCACGTGCACCGTGCGCTCGGGCGCCAGCGCCGCGAGCGGCGCCGGGCGCTCCGCTCGCAACAGGCCGTAGACGTCGTCCTCGACGATCACGAGATCGCGCGCCCGGGCGATCGCGACCACCGCGTCCCGCCGCTCCGCGGACAGGGTGGTCGCGGTCGGGTTGTGCAGCGTCGGGTTGGTGAACAGGACCCGCGCGCCGCTCGCCCGGCAGGCGGCGTCCAGGGCCTCCGGCCGTAGGCCCGCCTCGTCCATGCCGACCGGCTCGAGCTGCAGGTGCAGACTGGTCGCGATCGCCCGCAGGCCCGAGTAGCTGAGTGCGTCCGCGAGCACGGCATCGCCGGGGCGGGCGAGCGCTGCCAGCGCCGTGACGATCGCCTGGTGCGCGCCGCCCGTGATCAGGAGGCGCTCGGGATCGGCGTCGAGACCCGCGCGCGCCAGCCATTCCGCCGCGGCCGCCCGGTGCTGCGGCAGGCCGGCGCGCGGCGTGTAGGGGAGGAGCTCGCCCAGCGCCGCACCTTCCCCGGCAAGCTCGGCGAGCGTGCCCGCCAGCTCCGCCCGATAGCTCCGGTCCGCGGGCTCGTTGATGGTGAGGTCGAGCAGGTCCGGCCGGCCGGCCGCCGGCGCGGTCCGCGGGCGCTGGCGCTGCGCGCGCACGAAGGTACCGCGGCCGACCTCGGCGGATACGAGGCCCCGCCGCTCCGCCAGCTCGTAGGCCCGCGTCACGGTGCCGAGAGTCATGCTCAGGCGATACGCGAGCTCGCGCTGCGGCGGCAGCCGTGCGCCGGCCGTGAGCGAGCCGTCCTCGATCGCCAGAGCGATCGCATCGGCCAGCGCCCGGTATTTGGGACCAGGCGCGAGGGAGAGATCGGGCATCCAAATTGTCATGGTGACAATATTGAAATTGACTCCGTGGACCTGTCAAGCTTGTTTCGCATTGTGCCGTCTGATC
>CAZXYL010000667.1:0-2265 GCA_964644915.1 uncultured Geminicoccaceae bacterium | reverse complement strand
ACGTCCGCCATGCCGCCGAGCGAGACCATGTGGCTGAAGCCGATGCCGCGGGCGCTCGCCCAGTCCAGGATCGCGGTGAGAATGGCTCCCGACTGGCTGACCAAGGCGAGATCGCCCGGCAGGGCCTGCCCTTGTGCGAAGCTCGCGTTCAGCCCGTGGCCCGGCACCATCACGCCCAGGCAGTTCGGCCCCAGGATGCGCATCAGATACGGCCGGCCCGCCTCCAGCATCGATTGCTGCAGGCGCCTGCCCTCCTCACCCAGCTCCGCGAAGCCCGCGGTGATCACCACGGCCGTCCTCGTGCCACGCGCGCCGAGCTCCGCGATGATGCCGGGGATGGTGGGCGGGGGCGTCGCGATCACCGCGAGGTCCGGGGCCAGCGGCAGCTCCTCGATCGACGAGTAGGTCAGGACGCCCTCGATCGCCCGCTCGTTCGGATTGACCGGCATGATCGGCCCGTCGAAGCCCGCGTTGAACAGGTTGTGCGCGAGCACGGCGCCGACCGAGCGCTCCTTCTTGCTCGCACCGACCAGCGCGATCGAGCGGGGATGGAAGAGGATGTCGAGATTGCGGACGGACATCAGGGCTTCACCTCGTCAGTCGTGGTGCCGGCGGGCATCATGCCGAGAGCGGTAGGAGAGGCCGAAGACCAGTGGTGCCAGGAACGTGACCAGCACGATCAGCCCGAACCAGCCGCCTTGCCGGACGTCCCAGTCGGCGACCAGCACCTCCCAGGGCACGCCCATGGCATAGTGAAAGAAGCCGAACTCCAGGGCCAGCGTGAGCGCGGCCCAGAGCAGGCCCACGAGGAACCATTGGTGCGTCGGGCGGCCCGGCCCGGTCAGGCGCACGAGCCACCACGCCGCGAGCAGGATCACCGCCGCGAGCAGGAGCGCGGACAGAGGCCCTGCGATTCCCGGTTCGAGCGCGGGCACGAGCACGAACTCGCGCAGCATGCCGTTGAAGGCGGCTGCGACCACCAGCAGGCACCAGATGGCCACGGCGCGCAGCCACAGGCTCCTCCACCATCGGGGCTCGCTTCCATTCATGTCGGATCCGGCGTTGGGGATCAGGGGTCGCGCCGCTCGGGCGGTGCCTCGTCGTCGTCGTCGAAGAGGATACGCTCGGCGGCACCATCCAGATCCTCGAACTGGCCCGATCGCAGCGCCCACATGAAGGCGCACAGCCCGACCAGCCCCAGGAACAGGGCGATCGGGATCAGATAGAGGAGGATGTCCACGAGCGGCGCCTCCCCAGGCGAAGCGCATTGCCGACCACGAGAAGCGACGAGGCCGACATGAGCAGTGCCGCGATCAGCGGCGTGACGAAACCCATGATCGCGACCGGCACGGCCAACGCGTTGTAGCCGAGGGCCAGGCCGAGATTCTGCCGGATCAGGCCATGGGCGCCGCGTGCCGTGTCGAGCGCGTCCAGCACCGGCTGCAGCCGCTCGCCCTGGAAGATCGCGTCCGCCGCGTTCTGGCTGATATCGACGGCCGACGACGGCGAGAGCGAGACGTGCGCGGCTGCAAGAGCCGGCGCATCGTTCAGGCCGTCGCCGACCATGAGCACCTTGCGACCCGCGGCGGCGAGCTCGTCCAGCCGGGCGGTCTTCCCCGCCGGCGTGCAGCCGGCGCGCCAGGTCTCGATCCCGATCGCCTCCGCGACCTCGCGCACGGTGGCCTCGCGGTCGCCCGAGAGGAGCTCGATCCCGAGCCCGCGCGCCTGCAGCGCCTCGACCACCGCCCGGGCATCGACCCGCAGGGGATCGGCGAAGGCGAAGCGCACCGGCGCCGAGCCGGGGCGCGCGAGCCAGAGCTCCAGACCCGACTCGCCCGCCACATCGTCATCCACACCGCACCAGGCGCGGCTGCCAAGGCGGAATTCGCCCGCGGGCGTGGCGAGCCGCAGGCCGGAGCCCGGCACCTCCTCGACGCCGTCGACTACCGGCGCCCCGGGTGCTTCGCGGGCGAGCGCCCGGGCGAGCGGATGGTGGCTCGCCCCGGCGAGCGAGGCCGCGAGCGCCAGTGCGTCGGCATCGATGATGCCTGTCCGATCCAGCACGGGCTGGCCGCGGGTCAGCGTGCCGGTCTTGTCGAAGACCACGGTATCGACCCCGGCCAGGCGCTCGAGCGCGGTCGCGGACTTCAGGAGCACGCCCCGCTCGAGCAGCCGCCCGCTCGCGATCACCTGGACCGCCGGCACCGCGAGGCCGAGCGCGCAGGGGCAGGTGATGATCAGGACCGCCACGGCATAGAGCAGCGC
>CAZXYL010000666.1:0-3647 GCA_964644915.1 uncultured Geminicoccaceae bacterium | reverse complement strand
ACGTGCATCGCCCGCTGGATCACCGTGTACGGCGCTTTCGCGTACATGAGGTCGAGCAGGCCCTGCACGATCTCGTCGCCGCCGATGCCGAGCAGGGCGGCGCCGAGGATCTGCTTGTCATCGCCGTTGACGACGATCTTCATGAAGCCCTTGGTCTCGCTGCGCTCGAACGCCCGGCCGACGTCCTCCATCGGCATCTTGGCGACGAGAGCTGGCCTGCCCGCGCGCCGGACCTCCTTCTCGCTGAGGCCCGCGCGCCCGAGCGGCGGGTCGATGAAGAGCCCGTACGCGAGGATGCGATCGCTCACCCGGCGCTCCTCGCCGTCCAGGAGGTTCGCGGCCACGATCTCGAAGTCGTTGTAGGAGGTGTGGGTGAAGGCGCCGCGGCCGTTGCAGTCGCCCATGGCCCAGATCCCGGGCGCGCTGGTGCGCAGCATGTCGTCCACCTGGATATAGCCGTTGCGGTCGACCTCAATGCCCGCGCACGAGAGGCCGAGATCGTCGGTGTTCGGCCGCCGCCCGGTGGCCAGGAGGAGATGCGAGCCCGCGACCTCCATCGGCTCGCCCCCGGCGGTCAGCCCGACCGCGATCCCGCCCTCGTGGGGCTCGACGCGCGTAACCGCGGCGTCGGTGAGGATGCGTATGCCCTTATCCTCGAGGATGGCGCGGATCGCATCCGAGATGTCGTCGTCCTCGCGCGGGATGAGCCGCGGCGGGCGCTGGATGATCGTCACCTCGCTGCCGAAGCGGCGGTACATCTGCCCGAACTCGAGGCCGATGTAGCTGCCGCCGATGATCACGAGGTGCGGCGGCAGGAAGTCGACCTCCATCATGGAGGAGTTGGTGAGGTAGGGCACCGTCTCGATGCCGGCGATCGGCGGGATCGCGGCCCGGCCGCCGACGTTGATGAAGATCTCCGGCGCCTCGAGCACCTCGTCGTTCACCAGGACCTGCTGCGGACCGATGAAGCGGGCGTGGCCCGTGTGGACGGTGACGCCCTCGGTCTCGCGCAGGCTCTCCTCCACGCCCTGGTTCGAAACGCGCACGATCGCGTCCTTGCGCGCCTTGACCGCCTTCATGTCGACCGTGATCGGACCCTCGATCCGGACGCCGAACTCGGCCGCACGCCGCGCCACGTGCGCCGCCTGCGCGCTCGCGACCAGCGATTTGGTCGGGATGCAGCCGTTGTTGACGCAGGTGCCACCGAACCGCTTGCGCTCGACGATCGCGACGCGCCGGCCGGCCGCGGCGAGGCGCCGCGCGAGCGAAGGCCCGGACTGGCCGGTGCCGATGATGAGGGCGTCGTAGCGCATTGGCATGGCTCACTTCCGGTCATTCATGTCTGCCCTGCCCCGGCGCGCGCGCCGCACCCCGGAGAACAAAAGGGGCCGGCTTCGGGGGCCGGCCGCCAGTCGGGTTAGGCAGGGAGGCTGATCGGCATTCAAAACCAGGTGCAGCTGCGCGGCAGATGCCGGATGCGTATCAAATTGATGCCGCCGGCACATGGCCGGCCTATGGGTCGCGGGAGGGCGGCGCGATGGAGATGCACCAGATCCGCTATTTTCTGGCGGTCTGCGAGACACTGAACTTCACGCGCGCGGCCGAACGCTGCAACGTCACCCAGCCGGCGCTCACCCGTGCCATCCAAAAGCTCGAGGAGGAGCTCGGCGGCCTGTTGTTCCGGCGCGAGCGTCATCTGACCCACCTCACTGATCTCGGCCGGCTGATGCGGCCGCAGCTCGAGCAGGTCTGGCGCGACACCGAGACCGCGAAATCCACCGCCAAGAGCTTTCTGAAGCTCGACGACGCCGAGCTGATGCTGGGCATCATGTGCACGATCGGGCCGCTCAGAGGAATCGGGTTCCTCAATGGCTTCCAGGCTGCCAACCGGGGCATCGGCCTGACGCTGCGCGAGGCTGTGCCCGCGCATCTTGCCGAGCTGCTGCGCGAGGGGGCGATCGACCTCGCGATCATGGCGCAGGCGGAACCGTTCGACGAGCGCTTCGACGTCCACCCGCTCTATGAGGAGCGCTTCGTGGTCGCCTTCCCGCCCGGGCATCGCTTCGCCGCGCAGAACGGGGTGCGGATCGCGGACATCGAGGGCGAGACCTACCTCTCGCGCGTCAACTGCGAGTATCGCGACCACTTGCGCACGCTTTGCCTCGAGCATGGCTTCACGCCGAACTACGCGTATCGCAGCGAGCGCGAGGACTGGATCCAGGTCATGGTCGCGGCCGGGATGGGCATCTGCTTCGTCCCGGAGTTCTCGGTCACGGCCCCGGGCGTGCTCGCCCGCCCCGTGGTCGACCCGGAGGTGGTGCGCGAGGTGTCCCTGGTGACCGTCTCGGGCCGGCGCTTCTCTCCGGCAGTCGCGAGTTTCGTGCGCGCGATCAAGAGCTATCCGTGGCCGAGCTGAGTGGGAAGCGGACCCCGCCGGGCTCATCCGTGAGAGGCGCTGAGCTGTTCCGATTGACGACGGCGCATGGCAATGGCATCCTGGTTTTTCGTTTTCGAACACAAAAAAAGCCAAAGCGAAAGTCGCGGCGCCCGCGCACCGGCTTTTGCAGCAAGAGGCGGCTGATCGCCTGCTTAAAGGAGGCATACACTCATGGCGACCCCCATCGGCGGGTTCACCCGCAATGCGGCATACGCTCTGGCCGGCCTCGCCGGCGCGCTCGCTGTCGCCCTCGGAGGCCCGGCGAAAGCCGACGAGATCACGGTCTACACCTCGCTCGAGGAGGACGACTTCACGGTCTTCCTCGACGTGATGAAGGAGGACCTGCCGGACCTCCAGGTCCACGTCCTGCGCCTCTCCACCGGGGATCTCGCGGCGCGCATGCTGGCGGAGGCCTCGAACCCGCAGCACGACGTGATCTGGGGCTGGGCGGTCACGCACATGCTCGATCCGCGCATTCTCGACATGATCGAGCCGTACCGGCCGAAGGACATCGACAAGGTGCCGGCGCGCTTTCGCGACGAGAACGACCTCTGGTTCGCGCCGCTCGGCTACATGGCCGCGTTCTGCGTCAACAACGAGATCCTGGCGCGCAAGGACCTGCCGATGCCCGCCTCATGGCAGGACCTGCTCGATCCCGCCTTCGAGGGCGAGGTCGTGATGCCGAACCCGGCGAGCTCCGGCACCGGCTACCTGCAGATCGCCTCGATCCTGCAGATGAAGGGCGAGGACGAGGGCTGGCAGTTCCTGGCCGAGCTCGACAAGAACATGGCCCAGTACATCAAGAGCGGCTCGAGGCCCTGCAACGCCGCGAGCCAGGGCGAATACGCCGTCGGCGCCTCCTTCGCGCTGCGCGCCGTCAAGAACATCCTGGAGGGCTATCCCATCACCATGGTCATCCCGTCCGAGGGCGCCGGGCACGAGCTCGAGGCCAATGCCCTGATGAAGGCGGCGAGGAACAAGGAGGGGGCGCAGCGCTTCCTGGACTGGACGCTGAGCGACCGCGCCGTGCAGACCTACAAGGACCGCTACGAGATCGTCACCGTCGGCGGTGGCGAGGTGCCGGCCGCCTATCTCGAGGCCGGTATGCCGGCGGACATCGAGCCGGTGCTGTTCCCGATGGACTACGCCTGGTCGGCAGAGAACCGGGAGCGGATCCTCGAGAAGTGGCAGAGCGACTTCGAGCGCTGAT
>CAZXYL010000665.1:0-2888 GCA_964644915.1 uncultured Geminicoccaceae bacterium | reverse complement strand
ACGAACGCGGCGGTGCCGATCAGCAGGAGCGAGAAGCCGGCGACAGCGGTGCGGTACGCCGGCACGCTCACCGGGCCGAGGTTGATGGCGAGGGGCAAGGGGTTGGTCACGTTGCGAAAATCGGTGCCGAAGACGATCTTGATGACCTCGGTCGAGACCAGGAAGAAGCCCCAGGTCAGGAGCAGCGTCTCGAACGGCTGGTCGTAGAAGTGCCGGATCACCAGGTGCTCCAGGACCAGCCCGATCAGCCCGACGCCGAGCGCTGCGATCACCACGGCGAGCAGGAAGGGCACGCCCGCCGCGGTGCTCGCCCAGGTGAAGTAGGCCCCGAGCGTGAGCATGGCGCCGTGGCCGAGATTGATCACCCCGATCAGCCCGAAGATGATCGCGAGCCCGAACGCGGCGAGCGCCAGGATCAGCGTGATCGAGACGGCGTCGATCGCGACGCTCACCGCGGTTATCATAGCCGGCTTCCGCTCATACGATAGACCACTGGCCCGCGCGGCCGGTGTGCCGCGCAGGCCCGCGCCGGATCAGAGCGGCAGGTCGCAGCGGGCGTCCAGCGGCTCGACCGACTCGAACGATTGCACCTCCTGGAACATGTCGTTGACGTCGGTCCAGCCCTCGCGCACCTGCATCAGATACGACGGCACGACCATCTGGTGGTCGATCTCGCGCATGCGCACCGGGCCCTGCGGCGCATCGTCAAAGGTCATGCCGCGCAGCCCCTCCCGCAGGGCATCGGTGCTGACCTCGCCCGTCTGCTCGATCGCCTTGGCCGCCATGTGCGCCGCGTTGTACATCGCGACGCCTACGGTGTTCATGAGCGCGTCCTGACCGAACTTGGCCTTGAAGCGCTCGAGGAAGCTCTTGTTGTTCGGGTGCTCGATGGTCATGAAGTAGTCGAAGCTGACATAGTCGCCCTCCGAGACTTCCGGGCCGAGCCCCGAGGTCACGACCTCCTCGTCGTCCACCGTCCAGAAGGTGAAGTCGTCCTTCATGCCGGCGGCCGCGTACTGGCGGCGGAAATTGACCGTGTCGCTGCCGGTGAGCGAATGAAAAATGATGTCGGCGCCGGAATCCCGGATATCCCGCAGCACCGATTCGTACTGTGGCGTGTTGAAGGGGATGTAGACCTCGCCGACCACCTCGCCGCCGAGCTCGTCGAGCTTGCGCTTGGTGACCAGGTTGGTGACCCGCGGCCAGGCGTAATCGGAGCCGATCATGAAGAACTTGTTGCCGAAGTTCTCCATCATGTACTCCAGGTGCGGCCAGACCTGCTGGGTCGGCTCCGGCCCGAACATGAAGATGTTCGGGTTGCACACACCCGGGTGGTACTCCTTCTCCTGGCCTTCGTAGAACGTGGGGTAGAGCAGGATCTTGTTCGCCGAGGTCACCACCGGCCCGGCGGCGTTGCGCTCGGCGCTCGAGAAGGTGCCGGCGAGGAAGTCGACCCGCTCCTGGCGGATCAGGCGGTTGGCCTGCTCGACCACGATGCGCGGCTCGGTCTTGGAATCGCCGAGCACGACCTCGAGCGGCCGGCCGAGCACGCCGCCCTTCTCGTTGATCTCGTCCACCGCCATCTCAAAGCCCGCGCTGTGCGCCCGGCCGTAGACCGTCCAGGCGCCGGTGAGCGGCGAGATCACCCCGACCCGGATCGGCTCCTGCGCCGCCGGCCGTCGGATGATCGCGGGCGCCGCGAGCGTGCCGGCCGCGAGCGCGGTCGAGGCGCCGAGCGTCTTCAGTACCGCCCGGCGGGTCGCCCCGGGCCTGTTCCCGATATCGGACATCGTGCTCTCCCTCGGCTTTGTTGTTGTCGGCCGCCGTGGTGGTTGGTACCACGCCGCCGCATTGGCGCCCAGGCCATGGACGTCGTCACGAAAAATGATGCCGGTCAGGGCGCGCTCGCGTCAAGCCACGCCAGGATGCCGCCCTCGTCACGTCCGAGTGTGATCGGCGCGAGGAGGAACAGGAACAATTCCCAACCGCAGCGCGTTGTATCATCATAGCACCTGTTCAGCCCCAGGCGACGAGGCACGCCGCCCCATCCAGAAATCCGGGAGAATCGAGATGAGCATCCGCCGCTGTTGGTCGAGATCCATCGCGCTCACGCTCGCGGCCGCGCTGTTCGCCACCTCGCTGCCGGTCGGCACCGCGCGTGCCGCCCTGATCGGGACCGAGCAGGTGGTCGAGCAGCGGTCTGCGGCGGGCGAGCGGGAGCGGCTGGCCGCTCTCCTCATGCGCGACGACGTGCGCGTGCAGATGACGGCGCTGGGCGTGGACCGCGCCGAGGCGCTGGCCCGGATCGCGAGCCTGTCCGACGACGAGATCCAAGAGATCGTTGGCCGGATCGACCAGCTGCCGGCCGGGCAGGGCGTGCTCGAGGGCGTTCTGATCGGCGCCGGCGTGGTGCTCATCGTCCTGATCATCACGGACCTGCTGGGCATCACCAACATCTTCATGTTCATCAATCCGATCCGGTAGGCCCTTGCGCGGCCTCGGCCGGCGCGCGGCGCGCGCGGCCAGCGTCCTGACCGTCCTGGCGCTGGCCGCCTGCGCCACTCCCCAGACCGACCGCCTGCTCGACGAGCGGGCGGCGCTGCCGCCGCGGGCCGAGGTCGCGGGCGTGCCCTTCTTCCCGCAGGAGGAGTACTGGTGCGGCCCGGCGGCGCTCGCCATGGTGCTGAGCTGGTCCGGGCTGCCGGTGACGCAGGAGGAGATCGGCGCACAGGTCTACACACCGGGGCGCGAGGGCACGCTGCAGAGCGACATCGCCGCCGCCGCCCGCCGCAACGGGCGTCTCGCCGTCCCGGTCTCACGGCTGTCCGACGTCGTGGCCGAGCTCGCCGCCGGCCATCCCGTGCTGGTGTTCCAGAACCTGGGGCTCG